>CAMSWH010000007.1 GCA_947064765.1 uncultured Clostridium sp. | reverse complement strand
TCCTCCTAATATCTACGCATTTCACCGCTACACTAGGAATTCCACTTTCCTCTCCGACACTCAAGGGAAATAGTTTTGGTTGCAGTTCCTCAGTTGAGCCGAGGGATTTCACAACCAACTTGTTTCTCCGTCTACGCACCCTTTACACCCAATAATTCCGGATAACGCTTGCCCCCTATGTATTACCGCGGCTGCTGGCACATAGTTAGCCGGGGCTTCCTCCTTAGGTACTGTCTTGTATCTTCCCTAACGACAATAGTTTACAATCCGAAAACCTTCTTCCTATACGCGGCGTCACTGCGTCAGAGTTTCCTCCATTGCGCAATATTCCCGACTGCTGCCTCCCGTAGGAGTCTGGGCCGTATCTCAGTCCCAATGTGGCCGTTCAACCTCTCAGTCCGGCTACTGATCGTCGCCTTGGTAGGCCGTTACCCCACCAACTAGCTAATCAGACGCAAGCCCATCTATCAGCGGATTGCTCCTTTCCTAACTGTATCATGCGATACTGTTAGCATATGCGGTATTAGCAATGATTTCTCACTGTTATTCCCCTCTGATAGGCAGGTTGCTTACGTGTTACTCACCAGTCCGCCACTAACCGCTCTCAATCTAAAAGAATGAGTTAAGTCCGTTCGACTTGCATGTCTTATGTGCGCCGCCAGCGTTTATCCTGAGCCAGGATCAAACTCTCTTGTTTATGGTATCTATATTTTATAAATATAAATCTAATTTGAGTTTGAGCTAAAAGCTCGTTTTTTAAAAATTTTTGGTAGTTTATAACTACCGCTTGGTTTCTCTTAAAGGATATTTATTGTTTACTTTTCAATGTACTTTTCAATCTTTAATTCACTTCCGTGAACGAGATTAATTTTAACACAAACTATAGTATCATGTCAACACTTTTTTAAAACTTTTTTTAAAAAATTTTTTTGACACTTTTTAAATAGTTTTTGTATTAAATTTTCAAAGTTTTTTCGCATTCATTCTTTCTGCGACTGTTAATTAGTTTATCACTTTTAAATTATATTGTCAATATATTTTTTATACTTTTTTTAATTTTTTTATTTATATAAAATTTATATAAATAAGCATATGAAAAAAGGACGTTATCCACGTCCAATTTTCTTCTCCAAAGTCAACATATCATTAAACAACTTCTTTTCTGCTTTTTCCATGATTCCGATTCTTCCTGATAAAGAAGCTCTGCTCCAAGTTTTATCGTCTTCACCTGCATACATTGACAAGAAGCACCACATACTCGCATATAAATATGCATAGTTTTGACCCAAAATTTTAACTCTTAAATATTTTTCATCATTATTCAATATTTTACTTAATTTACCAATAAACTCATCAACATTGGTATATTCATTTTTATGTATGAAGTATAATATTGTTAATGCATTCTCATGTCTTTTGGGAAATGGTTTACCTATTGTATTATGCATCAATACCTTTTCTGATAATTCAAAATATCTCTTCTTATCTACTTTATCATCAAAATTGCTTTCTGTATCAGTTGCATTTTCCTTTGACTTAGAATTTTTGAATTTCTCCAGTTCTTCTAATGCAAGGCTAATTCCTAAGTACATTTCCGTCTCTGAAACACCTTCTTTTATTGCATCTTTTACATATGGCATTGCCATATCCCGTAAATATTCATTCCGTGCCATAGAAATTCTCCCTTCAAAATATTATTATATTTTGAAATTATATCACTATTATGTAAATTTTGCAATTATTCCTTCATATCCATATTATAATATTTATTTCTACAATATTTTTTAGCAAGTCCACCTTCACTCGTTTCTCTATAATGACTTTGCAAATCTTTTCCTGTTTCATACATAGTTTCAACTACTACATCAAAGGATACTTTTCTCTCTGTTTCCAACATCATTGCTAAACTACTGCATTCCATTGCTCTCATTGCTGCAACAGCATTTCTTTCTATACATGGAATTTGAACATATCCATATATTGGATCACAAGTTAATCCTAAATGATGTTCCATGCCAATCTCTGCTGAATTTTCTATTTTTTCAATGTTACCTCCTAATAAATATGTAGCTGCTGCTGCTGCCATTGAACATGCTGTTCCTATTTCTGCTTGACATCCACATTCTGCACCACTTATTGACGCATTTGTTTTTATTATATTTCCTATTACTCCTGCTACAGCTAAAGCCTTTATTATTCTATCATCTTCAATATTATATTTATTCTTCATATAATACAATACTGATGGAAGAACTCCTGCTGCCCCACATGTAGGTGCTGTAACAATAATTCCACCAGTTGCATTTTCTTCACTTGTTGCATATGCATATGCACTTAATAATCTATTTTGCTTTGTTATATCATCTTCATTTTCAATTTTCTTTTCATAAAGCTTTTTAGCCCTTTTATCTAACTTTAGTTTGCCATGTATTATGCCATCAGAAGATAAACCATTTTTTATTGTTAATTGCATAGATTTCCAAATTTCATTTAAAAATTCATTTATTTCATTTCCTTCTATATTACATACATAATCATACAAATCGCATTTATGATTTTTGCAATATTCTTTTATTTCTCCAAAACTTGCTTCACTATATACGTCTTCTTTACTTATTTCTTTTTTTCCTTCAACTTGAAAAGTTCCTCCTCCAACTGAATATACTCTCCAACTTCCAGTTATCTCATTATCTTTTAATGCAAATATATCAAATGTATTTGGATGAACTTCACATTTATATTCTGTATTAATTCCAATTTCAGTTTCAATGCCTTCTAAAGTCTTTTCTATTATATAGTCTGTTAAGTGTCCTTTTCCTGTTAATGCTAATGATCCATATAATATTACTTTAAATTTTGTTGCTTCTGGATGTTTATTTTTAAATATTTCTACTGCTCTTTTTGGACCCATTGTATGTGAACTTGATGGCCCATTTCCTATTTTATATAATTCTGTTAATGATTGCATATACTATATAAGAATAATTTAATATTCTTTTCTCCTCTCATTTTTATTTTATAATATACTTCTTAAATATTAATTATATTCTTTTATATATTTTAAAATTTATTTCTTATTTGCTTAATTGAAAACACACATAGTTATATAAAGCTTTATATTTTAAAATAATCTTTCTATTTTGACCTATACTTAATTTTATTATAATTTTAGAGTAGTTTCTAATGCAAGTTTTATCATATCATTCATAGAGTTTTGTCTTTGCTCTGATGTTAATTCTTCATTTTTACAAAGTGAATCTGATACTGTTAATAAACATGCTGCATTTTTTCCTAAATGTTTTGCAGTATAGAAAAGTGCAAAACTTTCCATTTCTGAACCCATTATTTTATCTTCTTTTGGTAATCTATTTATAAATAAATATGGATCATCTAAATATGGATCGAAACATTCTGTACATGCCATATTTCCTTTTACATAAAATTGATTGATTTCTTTTGCAGTATTTTCTATTGCTTCATTTAATTTTGAAGAAGAGTCTACTAAGTGACTTTCAACTCCCGTCATATTTCTTGCAAAATTTCCTTCTGTATATGCTTTATCAACTAATACAATGTCTAATACATTTAACTCTTCTACATGCCCACCACATGATCCAATTCTAATTATATTTTCTACTCCATAGAATTTATATAATTCATATGAATAAATCCCTATACTTGGCATTCCCATTCCTGATGCCATAACTGTAATCTCTTTTCCTTTATATTTTCCTGTAAAAGCATACATTCCTCTTACACTATTTACTAATTTATATTCTTCTAAAAAGTTTTCAGCTATATATTTTGCTCTCATTGGATCTCCAGGCATTAAAACTGTTTTTGCTATTTCTCCTACTTTTGCTTCATTATGAACTGCCATAATATACCTCCTACTATAATTTTTCTCATTATATTATATAAATATATTTTCTTCAAGTTAGTATATTTTATAAGTTACTTATTTTCAAAATTTTCATAATATTTTATACAGATATTATTATTTTTATAAGTAATATATTAAAATACATTACTTTTAAATAAAAAAATAAAATCAGAGAATATAATTATTTTTTATATCCTCTAATTTTTATATGTTAAATATTCATTTTATTAATAATCGTACATTACACATCTTTTAATCAATAAGTTCTTGATAATTACTTAAATCTGGAATTTCCATGTCTTTATCTGTAACTGTGTTTTTTTCAATAGTAATATATTCTGTTATTTGATCTTCATATTTTTTTCTTTTTATATAGTAAGTTTCTGGATCTATCCAATATTTATAACCATTATTTTTTAATACAATATAATTTTTACCATCATATCTTTCTCTTTCAATCTTATTTATATATTCAAAAGCAGTTTTTAGTAAACTTGCTTCTCCTATTTTAGATACTCTCATTACAACATAATATTCATAATATGATTCAAATGGCAAATCTGCTAAATTTTTGTAATTTCTATATGTCTTTTCTTTTAGGTTTATATTATATTCATCTACATAATTTCTTTCATTTGGAATACAATAGCTTACATTACTATCTGTTTTAGTTACTATCATTTTAAAATCTTCTTTACAATATACCTGAATTTCTTGTTTTGAATCACCATATATTTCATTATAAATTATTTTATAATTATTTCCTAAACTTAACTCAGCTTTTTGATTTCTCTTTAAAACATTAAATACATATATAAATTTAAACATAAATAATAATGCAATTATTAAAATTATTACTAATATTATTTTAATAATTTTACTATACGTAATTTTTACTTTTTTTAACTCTTCTTTATTATTAATATTATTCATATGTATCACTCCCTCTTATTATAATTAGTTATTATTTTAATTTATAATTAATACCATTATTTTTATCAAACTTTATTTTTCTACTAATGTATATTTTGAAAAATCAGGTTCTTTAATTTCTCTCCATGATACACATGATGTTTGCATTCTATAATCTTTTCTATTTTTTCCTTCAATTCTTTGCACAAAAAATGTATCCTTATCTACATAAACTCTATTCCCATCTTCATCTTTTATAATATAATAATCTTGATTTCTAAAACCTTCATTTCTAATAATATTTTCATTCAATAAAACAAATTTTAAAATTTCTAATTTATCTATTTTGTAATCATTTAATATATTATTAGTTCCATTTACTACGCTTATGTCAATATCTATACTATTGTTTTCATGTTTTACATTTTCCATATAATATGTCATATTTTCATTATTAAAATAGTAATGTTTTTCTCCATCACAATATTCTATAATACTATCTCCATATGTTTTTTTCATTTTTCCATTTAAACAGTATGTTGTATAATGATTCTCATAAGTCTCTATTGATTCTTCATACTCCTCTATTTTAAAATTTCCATTTGTTTTATAATTTGTATTTCTCTTATAAGCTTTATTTACTATATAAAATCTATAACATATATTTGATACAACACTTAGTAAAATAATTGCCATAACTAAAATTATTATAGCCTTAATGATATTTATTCTATTTTTATATTTTTTAATTTGTTTAACTACTTCTGTATTTTCTAAGTTTTCTTTTTCTATATCATCAATCATGTTTTCATATATTTTCTTACATCCGACGCAGTTTTCTAAATGTTCTTTTATAAACTCATTAGATTCACTAGATACCATATTCTCAATATATGTAGGAAGTAAATCTTGTACAATCTTACATTTATTTTCCATTTTCCTCATCCTCCTTTATTTTTTGTTTTCCTCTATAAAAAGTAACTCTCGCCCAAGTTTCTGACTTTCCAAGTATATCTCCAATTTGTTTAAAAGATAATTCACTATTTATTCTCAAAAACATAACTCTTTTTGTTTCTTCACCAAACTCTTCTATCTTTTGATAAACTTCTTCTACTTCTTCCTTTTCTATATAATCTTCTTCTATATTTCTTCCATTAGATATATTATTTTCTGTATCATAATCTAATTTCCTTTTATTTTTCCTAAGTTCGTCATACCAAGTATTTTTTGCAATTTCACATAACCAAACCGAAAACTTACAATTTCCTTTATATGTATTAATCTTTTTTATCATTTTATAGAAAGTTTCTTGAGTTAATTCTTCAGCAATATCTACATTTTGGGTTAAACATATTAAATATTTGAATACTGTTTGATAATATTTTTCATATATTTTTTCTAATTCTTCTTGCACTAATTACTCCTTTCTATAATTTATTCACTTTTAAAAGTTTAATATAAGACGTATGAAAATTCAATATGTTACAAATTTCTATACATTTTTATAAAATCTAATAAATTTCTTTTCTTAAATAAAATAGAAAAATTTATACATCTTCTTCATACCCAAAACAAAAGAGGACAATATTTAATATGTAAAAGACAAAACTTTACTGAATTGTCTTTGTTTGCTCGAAAAAAAGTTGCAAAACAATTTTTCTATAGAATGTTACCGAAATAGATTTATATTATAAGAATGCAAAATAATTTCTATTATACAAAAAATAAATGTAAACACATTTTTGTGTCTACATTTATCTTATCACTTCATATATAAATTCGTTTCTTTTTATTATCCAATATTTACTTTTTATGCAGTCTTTAAATCTAATCTTAATTTATCAGCTATCATTGCTATAAACTCTGAATTAGTTGGTTTTCCTTTATTTGAATTTACAGTATAGCCAAATATATTTTCAACTGTTTCAATTTGACCTCTATTCCATGCAACTTCAATTGCATGTCTTATTGCACGTTCAACTCTTGATGGTGTTGTTTTATATTTTTTAGCTAAATCAGGATATAATTGTTTTGTTATTTGATTAATAACTTCTATATTATTAACCACCATCATTATTCCATCTCTTAAATATTGATATCCTTTTATATGTGCTGGTACTCCTATCTCATGGATGATATTTGTAACTTTTACTTCTAAAATTTCTTCTTTACTTGCTTGATTACTAATATCTACATAATTATTTTTTGTTTCTTTTGTAGTTATTTGATTTGGCACTTTTGCTACTGGTTTTTCTACTAATTCTCTTATTCTTTTCATTAATACATCCATTTTAAAAGGTTTCAAAATATAATATTTAGCTCCCAAATTTATTGCTTGTGCTGTAACATCATCTTGTCCTACTGCTGATAACATTATACAAATTGGTAAATCTATATTAGAAGAAACTAGTTTTTCTAAAACTCCTAGTCCATCTAAATGTGGCATTATTACATCTAATAAAGCTACTGTAGGTTTTTCTGTTATTATTTTATTATATGCTTCTTGTCCATCTTTTGCTGTTGCTACTATTTCTACATCCTCCTGACTTTGAAAATATGTAATTAATGTAGAAACAAAATCAATATTGTCATCTGCTATTAATATTTTGATTTTTTCTTTCAAAATAATCCCTCCTAAAATAAAAATATGTAAATATTTACAAAACGAATTATATTACTATCAAAATTTTTATGCAATGATTTTTTGCTTATTTTATAGGCTTTTCGTACCTCATCATTTTACAAAATTCGACATATAGATAAAATTATTAAAATTTTAAAACATTTTTTCTATCATATCAATATTTAAAAATAATTTATTAATTTATATACCTTATTATTAAAGAGCAAAATCTACTTTTAAATTCTTAAACATTTTAAATATATTTAAGTGCTTCAGTGCTTCATCTTTGTTCAATGTGCATAATTTATCTGTAGTTTGCTCCGCTTTGCACAGCTAAAAAATGTGCAAATTCTGCCGAAGGCTTATATTATAAGAATTGTGGAGCAATTTCCTATAATAGAACAATAGTGAACAATATATAATCTGTAAAAGACAAAACTATACTGAATTGTCCACGTCATTGTTCGAAGCGCCAAATTTATGAAATAAATTTGTGTGCAAATGTTGGCGTAAGCCTTTATTTAATAGGAAGTCCAAAGGACTTTCCTATTAAATAAAAAATGAGACTTAAGTTTTTATCAAACATAAATTTTGATAAAATTTAAATCTCATCATTATATTTTTATAACATATTCTTTCTAAAACATTTGCTCTATCATTTCTATATAATTTTTAGACAAGAACTACATCCTCCTGTCTAAGACAACAACTACGTCCACATGTCTAAAGTTCTATATATTTCTCTTTTAAAATTTCTTTTTTTATTATTACAAAATTCAAATTTTCTTTTTGTTTTTCTATATTTTCTAATTTTTCTGATGTAGTTTCAACTGTTACATCTACATTTTCTAAATACAGCATATCTAATATTTTTATTTCATTTTGTTTCAAATAATATTTTAGTTTTTCTAAATCTGAATACGTAACTTCAAATTTTACTTCTATTCCTATATCTTTATTAATTTCAGTTACTTTACTTAACGCTTCTTGCACTGCTCCTGTATATGCTCTTACTAACCCTCCTGTACCTAACAAAATACCTCCAAAATATCTTGTTACTACTACTAAGCAATTACTTAAATTTTTAGATGTTAATATATTTAACATTGGAGCTCCTGCTGTTCCTGAAGGCTCTCCATCATCACTAAATCTATTTACTATTCCTTCTTTTGAAAAAATACTATATGCAAAACAATTATGTCTTGCATCAAAATATTTTTTCTTTATTTCTTTTATTTTATTTTCTGCTTCTTCAATAGTTTCTATATAAAATACATTTGCAATAAATTTCGATTTTTTTTCTACTATTTCTGCTGTAGTATTTTCGGAAATAGTTTTAAACATTCTTTTCTCCTACATTTTATTATATTTAATATAAAAGTACTTTTTTATTATTTAACTTATATATTTTCCTCTGTACATTCTTATATTCGGTTATTGCTTGTTATGCAATCAATTTTATTTCTAATTATACAGCTTAATTTTTATTTCAATTTAAACCCGCTGTATATCCTGTTGAATATGCAATTTGTAAATTGAATCCTCCTGTATAAGCATCTACATCAATTATTTCTCCTGCAAAATATAATCCTTTTACTAATTTTGATTCCATAGTTTTTGGATTTATTTCTTTTACATTTATTCCACCTGCTGTTACTATTGCCTCTTCAACTGGTCTGAATCCATCTATTTTTACTTCAAAATTTTTAAAAATATTTACTAAATTTAATCTTTCTTCTTTTGTTATACTATTTACTTTTTTATAGAAATCTATTTTTGATAATTTTATTACTACATCAATCATTTTTTTCGGTAATAATTTTTCTAAACTATTTTTAAATTCTTTGTTTTTGAATTCTTCAAAATCTCTTATTATTCTTTTGTCTAATTCTTCATTAGACAAAGCTGGTTTTAAATCTATTACTAATTTTATTTTATTTTCTTTTAGTAACAAATCAATATTTTTATACCTTAATAAATGTGCTGATGCACTTAAAATCGTTGGTCCACTTACTCCAAAATGAGTAAAAAGTAGTTCTCCAAAATCCTCATATATTACTTTATTTTTTTCTGTATCTTCTATTTTTATTTTTACATTTCTTAATGATAGTCCTTGAAGTGATTGGCAAGCTTTTTTATCTCCAGTAAGTGGCACAAGTGATCCTCTGACTTTTTCTACAGTATGTCCTAGTTTTTCTGCCATAGTATATCCATCACCTGTTGATCCTGTTCCTGGATAACTTTTTCCCCCAGTTGCTAAAATAACTTTATCTCCTAAAATTCTTTTTCCTTCTACTGTTTCTATTCCTATAGCTTCATCATTTTCTACAATAATTTTATTTACTTTTATTCCTGTTTTTATTTGTATATTTTTATATTTTTTTAGTTCTTTTATAAAACAGTCTAGAACATCTTGTGCTCTATCTGTTACTGGAAATATTCTATTTCCTCTTTCTTCTTTTACTTTTATTCCATTAGTTTCAATTATTTTTATAATGTCTTTATTAGTAAAGTTTTGAAATGCACTATATAAAAATCTTCCGTTCCCTGGAATATTTTTAATAAAATCCTCTATTTCTAAAGAACTTGTTATATTACATCTTCCTTTTCCTGTAATTAATATTTTTTTTCCTAACGAATTGTTTTTTTCTATTAATATTACATCATTTCCATTTTGTGCAGAGGAAATTGCTGACATCATTCCAGCAGGTCCTCCACCAATTACTATTACTTTCATAATTTATCCTTTTACTTCTACACAATACATCATTTCTAATTCTTCTAATAAATATTTTCCTATAAAACTTGGTGAATAATAGGTTTCTAGCTCATATGTTGGTGCTACTATTTCTTCTCCATTTTCATTTACTACTCCCCATTTTCCTTCTTTGTACACTCCTGCAAATCCATATTCATTTAATTCAGTTACGACATCATATTTTGCTTCAATTGCAATGTTTCCTGACGCATCTTTAAATCCCCATTTTCCTTCTTCTGATTGATAACTATATAATTTCAAATCTTTATATACTTCCGTATTTGAAACTAACTCCCCATCTTTATTTATATAGTTTAATTCAGATTTTGAATAAATTGAAACATAATTTTCATTAACACTTTCAACAACAGCATCTGTCATAGTTAATACTTTCTCTATTTTTTTAGAATAAATATCAACTTCATTTCCTCTTCTTGCTTCCAATGCATTTACATTTTCAAGCACAATTATATAATCATATTCAGCCTCAACTTCAGTTCCTGCATAAATATTAAGAATTCCTGATTTTCCTTCTTCTGTTGAAAAAACAAAGAAATTATCAAATGCATAGGTTATATTTGTATATTTATTATCAATTTGAACATCTTTACTAATAATACTATAATATCCATTATCATTTTGAGCAATAAAATATGAAGGATTATTAGTTTCTATAATACTTTTATATGTATTTGTATTTACTAGATTTCCATATAAATCATATAATCTCATTTCATCATCTTTTTTTACTGATATATAATTTCCAGCTATCGAATAACTTGTATATTCTGTTTTTAATATTTCTTTTCCTTTATTATCATAAAATCCGTATTTACCGTTTCTATTTACTATAAATACATTTGAGACATTATAATAATTTATGTTTTGATATTTTGCATTTATAATTGTTTTTTTATTTTTTATAACACCTTTTTTTCCATTTTCCATAAATATTAAATAAATATCATCATCTTCATATTCTAATACTCTTGATACTGATTCATACTTTGGATCTATTAATACTTTTCCATTGTAATCTATATATCCATACATAATTCCTGAATTAGTTTTATTAGATACTATGTATCCTGTTTTTAAATATCCATCTTCTGCTGATGAATATTCGTCTCCTTTTATAGAATTATATTTTGTATCAATAATTGTATTTCCTTTTGAATCTAAAACCCCATATAAATTATCTTTTTTTACTAATATACAACCTGGTTTATTAACTAAACTAGATACTTCATCATATATTGCATTTGTTAGCTTTTCTCCTAAAAAATTTATTAACCCATATTTTCCATTTTCTTCATAACTTAATACATTTTTTTCCATTTCTAATGTAGTATCTGAAATTACTATCGGATATACAGAATTGTACTCAGTAAATATATCTTTTCCTTCACGATTTAATATTGTGTAATTATTCTCATCTTTAAAGCATACAAAAACATCTTTTGATTGATTAGGAATATATAAAGTTACATATTCTGGTTTTATTATTTCATTTCCATTTCTATCAATTACTCCAACTTTCTCATCTAACGAAGACATAGTAAAGTATTGATAAGGTTCTTTCTCTATTTCCTCTACTGGTCTTTTTATATTCATTCTTATTAAAACTATCCCAATAATTAAAACAAAAATAATTGATACTATAGCTATTATTAACTTTATATTTCCTTTTATTTCCAAAACTTCATCTCCTAAAAATTCAAATTTACTGAAACTATTTAATTTTTCAAACTTATACATTTCTTAAATGTATAACTCTAAATAAGCTATAAGTAAGTTATGCATATCATACAATTACATAAAACTTTTCTTATACATATTTTAATCGTTAATATTGTTCTATTATTTTACAATAATTTACTTTTATTTTCAATATAACAAACAGTCAAAAAACAAATTTCACAGAATAGACACACGATTTCTAGCACCAAAATTCAAACATATTTTTTAAATATACTGTAAGTGGATTTCTAAGGTTGGTTAATAAATTTACTTCAGTTGTTAATGAAATTGGTAACATTATAACTATTGTTACTAAACAAATAATTAAAAATAATTTATTTACTTCTTTTTTCTCTTGATTTTGTTCTACTAATTTTAATAATAAAATTACTGCATTTATACATAAAATTAATTTAAAATCTATTGCGTATGCTTCACAAATTCCGCCTAAACATGTATTTAAAATTATCGCAACTACACAAGTGTATAAACAAACTCTTGTGAATATTTTTAATTCTTTATTTTCTGATTTATCTAATATATTTTTCTTAAATAAATATATCCATAAAATTGGTATTGCTATTAATCCAATCAGTCTATTTTCATAACATACTTCATTCACTGCATTTAAAGTTGTTTCAGTATTTATAAAAACAAATGGAAAATTTGATACATTAATTCTAGGAATTCTAAATATGTATTCTAAAATTCCTACATATATTTTTCCAAATGTAAATGACATACAGTAATTCATATTAAATCCTGTTAATTGATATTTAGCTCCAAATTCCAAAATGCTGTCAAATCTTAAATAATTTAATACCATTTGGAAAATTGCTAATAATCCAAGTGGAACTGCCATAAATATTCCATCTTTTATTTTTTCTTTTAGACTTATTTCTTTTGTATTTAACAAAAGAAATAATACTATTATAGAATAGTATGCGATTAGATTAGGTTTTGAAAGAACAATTAATGCTGTAGTAATTCCAAGCAATATTAATTTAATATATTTATACTTTTTATTTTGATAAATTGATATTGCTAAATTTATTGATATTAGCATGAACATTATTCCTGACGTTACAACTATATCATATTTTGCACCTCTTAAAAGTGTTAGAATATTTGATCCAAATAAAATTGCATAATATCCTAAATAAAAATTACAAAGTGACATTTTTTTTATATATCTATCTACTAATTTTTTATATAAAAAGTATAAAGAAATAACTATTCCAAACATGTATACAAGATTAAAAATATATGTATGTGTATACATTCCTGTTATTAATCGAAATGGCATTATAGTTGTAAAAATTGGAGCTACTCCAAAATAATTATAATAATTCCCATCATAATATGCTACATCATAAAGATATGGAACTCCCTTTTGATCTCTTTCTACATTATCATATGGATTTTCCATTTCTTTAAGTTCTTCTGATGCTTCTGGTATAAGTTCTACTTGTCCATTTATAAAAGCTTCTGTTTGCATAAGAAGTGCATCTTCATTACTTATATTCTCTTTTTTTATTAATAAAGTTTCTGGATTAAATTGATAAATCAAATATATTGCTACAAAACCACAAAAAACTATTAAATTTAATATAAATACATGATTTTGTGATTTAGAATTTTTATCATATTCTTTATATATACTTTCATCTTTTACTTTAATTATAAAAATTGCTATAACAAAAAATATTATTATTCTATACACATTAATATTAAAATTAGGTCGATTTATCTGTATGCTTTCCACAGAAAAATCACTTTCTGTTAATAAATCAAGTTGAATTGTTTTGCACTTTGAATGAGTATCAAAATTTATGTATTGTCTTTGATTTTCTAATATTACTTTTGGTTTTAAAGAAAATAAATCACTATTTTCTTCTGCTGTATATTTTAATTCATAAGTTACTTTATCTGTTAAATCTTCCTTGTATTTAAGATTTATACTTGTAACTCTTTCATTTATATTTGAAATTATAATAGAGTTATCATCAACTTTATAATTGTTTATTTCTTTAGATTTTCCCATTAGTAAGCATCTAAATGCTGGATAATTACAAATAAATACTTCTATCAAAATAGCAATTACTATAGCAATTATAATTCTTTTCTTTCCTTTTTCATCTATCCCTGGTTTCTTTTCTATTTTTATCAACTCTTTTCATTTATTTTTTTCATTATACCATATAGAATTTAAAAATAAATATATAAATATTGCAATTTAGATTATTAATAAAAAATAACCCCAAATATAATATGTATTAAGTTTTGAAACGCTGCGCAAGCGTTCAAACGAACAAAGTGAGTGCGAAATGGAGCAACCTACATAAAATATTTTATTTATAGGTTGCGACAACAAAGTGTAAAAAAACTTAATACATATTATATTTCGAATATATTTATAATAATATATAGAAAAGCTGAAACTTTTTTATATGTTTCAGCTTTTCTATATAATTTATAAATCTATGCATTTTCAGTCATAATAGGTACAACTTGTTTTTTACGAGACACAACACCTTCAAGTAATGCTGTATTATCTTCTAATTTCACTCCATATGCTTTTTCAACTATTCCAGCACAATTTCCTAATGCAATAGTTTGTGTATTACTATTTACTATATCAGTAATTAAAAGCATAAATAAATCTAATCCATTTTCCTCAATGCTTTTTTTCATTCCAGCTTCTAAATCAGATTTCATTTTCATAACTTCTGGAATTGAAGCTGTATTTACTTGTGCAATTATTGATTTTTTATCTTTTAAAGCAATTGCTTTTGCATCTATTTTTAAAATCTCATCTATTGTAAATGAGCTTAAATCTGTTCCAGCCTTTAGCATTTCCATACCATAAGTATTATAATCAACTCCTGCAATTTTTGATAATTCTTCTACTGCTTTTACATCATCTGGTGTACAAGTTGGTGATTTTAGTAAAAGTGTATCTGAAATAATTGCTGATAACATTAATGTTGCGATTTTTTTATCTACTTCAAAACCATATTCTTTATATAATTTATACATTATTGTTTCTGTACATCCAACTGGCTCTGCTCTATAGAAAACTGGATAAGATGTATTTAATAAAACTTGATGATGATCAACTATTCTTTTTATTTTTACATTTTCTAAATTTGAAATAAGTTCTCCTGGATTTGCTGTATCTACAATTATAACTTCTGCTCCATCTTCTAAATCTTCTATAAATTCTGGAGATTCTACTCCTACATAATTTAAAACATATTCTGTTTCTTTATTTACATTTCCTAATCTACAAGCAACTACATCTGTGTTTCCATTTTTTCTTTCAAAATCTGCCATTACTAAACTTGATGTTATTGAATCTGTATCTGGATTTTTGTGTCCAAAAATATAAGTTTTTCCCATTTTCATTTCTCCGTTTCTTTATTAAAATTTGTAGATATATTATAACATTTTGTTTTAAAAATCAATATTTTTTACATAATATACACAATTCATTTTTTACCAATTCAATATAGTTATTTAATATATTTTAATTTTGATACTAATAATTGTACATTGTTCTTAATCTATCCGTTTTTAAATTTTGTCGTGCATTTACTCCTTGCATTTTCTTTTCTGCTTCTCTTATACTAACTCTCATCTGTCTTAAAATACTTTTGTCTTCTACCTTAATTTTTTCACTTTGCATATAAAAAGTTACTAATTCATTTGCTCTTGAATACTCCATTTGTTCTATACATACTTTTATAAAAAATATGCTATTTTCCATATCATCATCTAAAAATTCTAAACAGTCTTGAAGACATGATAAAGTTTCTTTTGGCATTCCTTTAGGATTTTTTTCATATATTCTCTTACATAAACTAATATAATTTCTTAATGTTTTTATTCCAGTTGGTGTATCTTTTACTTCATCAACTATATCTTCACATTTTTCTTCTATTTTCTTTAAGTTTTTTTCTTCTTGAACTTGATCTTTAATTTTTTTCATTTCTTCTGGTCCTAGCTCAAGTTCTTCAATTCTTGATTCATCTATTGGTTTATCATTTTTCAAACTCTCATATAAATATTTATATGAAATTTCTATTCTATCTAATCCGCTTTCATATAAAGTTTCTATCTTACCTATTAAATCTCCTGTATTAAGATTTGTATTTCCTGCAATTTCTTCATATCCATATCCTTGTCTTAGCATTTCACTAATTGCTTTATTTTGCCACTTCAAAAACCTATCTTTATTTTCCTTAGTTCCAGAAACTGCCAAGATTTCACAGGTTTCATTATAACTTTTCTCTATAGATTTATAATAATTTTGTCTATTTATTTCTAAAATTTGTTTTGCAAAATCTGCTCTTGATAAAATTGTATGTGCTCTTTTATACAACTTTTCAAAAAATGCTGGTACTATTCCTTGCCTTTGATATAATAAGTTTTCTTTTACTAATCTTGCTTTCAAATTTGCTAAATATGCATCAGAAAATTTAACTCTGCAAAAAATTTCTGTATCTTCTCCTGGATTATTTCTTATAAAAATTAATCTATCATTTCCTATAAATAATATTTTCTCTGCGAATTGTTTTTCAGATAATTTACCACCATATAATTTGTATAATTTTAAAAATTCTTCATAAGTAATTCTATCCTCTGTACAATATCCAGAATTATTAAAAAGATTTTTTCTTAAAGCCTTAATCTCATCTTTTCTAACTTTTTCGTTTGTTAATATTATAGTTCTTTCATTTTCATCTCTTAATATATTGTCTAATCTATGAGGTTTGATATCCAATATCTCTCTTGCAAAATCTTTTTGACTCATTCCAAAACCATATTTTTCATAAATCTCTAGAAATTGTTTTCCTTTCATTGGATCTTCAATATGTAATTTTCTTTCTCTTATTACAACATCTCTTAATTTTCTTACTGTTTTTTTAAATACTTCTTCTGGTAAATCATTTTCTTCATTTTTTAAAATTCTATTTGTTTTATTCTCTCCACTTTTTAGTGCTCTAAATTGATTAGGCTCTATTTCTAATGTTTGTTTTGCAAATTCAACATCATTTGTTACAAATCCATATTTTTCATATAGTTCTAAGAATTCATAATATGTTATTGCTTTTCCTCTATAAACATTTTCATTTTGTTTAATACTTTGTTTTGCTTCTTGATAAAAATTTTCTGGAATTTCAATATCGTTAAGAATAAAACTTTCAGATTCTTCTCTTTTTAATCTTTTGTAATTTTGTTTAGCTATATCTAATACTTCTTCTGCAAAATCTATTTCTGATAATATTCTGGCATGTTTCCTATAAATTTCTTTAAATTTTTCATAAGAAATACTTTGATTTATATATAATTTTTCTTTCTTTATAGTTTCTTCTCTTATTTTTAATAAATAATCTAAACTAACAATTTCTTCATTCCAAATTTGCGCTTTTTCAATTTTGTCATTAATTAAACTTCTTGCTTTTCCTTCTGTCATTCCAAGTACAATTCTTGCAAAATCATACTCAGAAAAATCTTTTCCATAAATCTTATATAAATCAAAAAATTCTTCTCTTCTTACTTCATCTCCCATATGGAGATTTCTATCTTCTGCAATCTCATCTTTTAAGCCTGATATTCCTTTTTTTCTTTTTACAACCTGCTTTACAACTTTTCTTAATTCTTTATCATCTATGGAATTATCAAAATATTCATCATCTGTTTTATTAAAAATAGTTGCATTTTTAGTTTCATTACATTTAGTACATGAAAGTGAATGACTAGATACATCTAACACTTTTTCTACAAACATTACTAATTGAAATTTGCTTGGTATAGCTTTATATATATCTACTAATTCTTGATATGATCTTTCTTTTCCTTTACTTAATCCTAGCTCTTTTATAACTCTTAATTTAAGCAATTCTATTTCTTTTTCATCTACTACTTCTTTTTTCAGAATTTTACATCTATTTTTCTTTAAACTATAATAATCTGTTTTTAATAAATCTAAAAATACATCTGCAAATTCATCTTCTTTAAGTCCATTTCCATACTTTGAATATAGATCTAAAAACTGTTTATAATCAACTAAATCATTAATATGAAGAGACTCTTTTTCTATCATCTCTTCTCTTAATTTTTTAAATTTTCTTTTTTTGCTCCAAGATATTTTTTCTATAGAAAAATCCATTTTCTCCTCTACTGTTTTAATTAATATTTTCTATCTTTTGTTTAATATTTAACCTACAAATTCTCTTTTAAATATTGAATTTTCTCTATCACTAATTGATACTATGCTTTTTCTTGCCATAACTTCATCTTTTCTTTCTGAAGCTTCTTTTATCATAACTCTCATTGCTTGTAATTTTTTTCTATCTTCTATACTTAAACTATCACTATGCATATTAAAAGTTACTAATCCATTAGCTCTTATATAATCCATTTTAGCTATACAAACTTTTATAAAAAATAAACTATTTTCAAGATTTGTGTCTAAAAATTCTACACAATCCTGAAGAGTATCTAAAATATGTTCTGGCATTTTTTCAGGTTTTGCTCCATAAATCTCTTTGCATAAATTTATATATTCTACCAGTTTTCCTTTATTTTTAGGAGTATCTAAAACTTCATCCACTATATGAGCACATTTTTTCTGAAGTGGTTGTAAGCTAAGTTCATTTTCTACTTCACCTTTTATTTTTTTAATATCAAACTCGCTTACACCACATTCTTTTAATCTCTCTTCATCAACTTCTTTATTATCTTTTAAAGTTCTATAATAATATTGTTTTGCAATTTTTTCTTTATCTAATCCATTTTCATATAAACCATCAATCTTTTTCTTTAATGCTATAGTTTGCAAATTTACATTTTCTTCTATTTCATCATATCCATAACCCGTCTCTAGCATTGATTTTATTTTCTCATCTTGTCTTTTTAAAAATTTTTCCTTATTTTCTTCTGTTCCAGAAGTTGTCAAAATAAAAAATGCATCACTTACTTCATTATCAAGCTCTCTATAACTCCATCTATTTACTTCTAATATTTCTTTGGCAAAATTGGGCTTAGATAAAATTGTATGAGCACTTTTATATAATCTATTAAAAAATGACAAAGTTACTGGTTGTTTATAATATAATAGATTTTCTTTTATTAATCTAGCTTTTAAATTTGCTATATATGCATCAGAAACTTTAGCTCTACAAAAAATTTCAGTTTCCTCCCCTGGATGCGTTCTTATGAATGTTAATCTATCAGCAGACATAAATAATACTTTTTCTGCAAATTGTCTTTCTGATAGAATTCCTCCATATATGTCATATAGTCTTAAAAATTCTTTATAATCAATGCTATCTTCTGTACAATGTTCCCCACTACTGAAAAATGCTTTTCTTAAAGCTTTTATTTTATCTTTTGATACTTTTTCATTTGTAAGTATTGCAGTCCCTTGGCTTTCATCTCTTAAAATTACATTTAATCTATAGTCTTTAATATCTAGTATTTCAAACGCAAAATCTTTTTTGCTCATTCCAAATCCATACTTTTCATATAGTGCTTTAAATTTACTTCCAGTCATACGATCTTCTATGTGCAATTTATTTTCCATTATTACTATTTGTCTTAATCTTTTTATATTTTTTTCATTTTCTTCTGGACTCTTTTCATTTTCCTCTCCTTTAAGAATCCATGATGTTTTTATATCTTTTCTCTTTAATGCTCTTATTGAATCTGGATCCATTTCTAATGTTTTTTCTCCAAATTCAATATCATTCGTTACAAATCCATATTTTTCATGCAAGCTTACAAATTCTTCATATGTTGTAGGTTTTCCTCTATAAACATTTTCATTTGCTTTAATCTTTTCTTTAGCATTATTATAAAATTCTTCTGGTACTTCAATAGATGAAAGTACTAATGATTCGCATTTATCCTTTTTAAGCTCATTATATCTAGTTCTTGGTATATCTAAAATTTCTAATGCAAAATCTACTTCTGTTAAAATTCTGGAATGTCTCTTGTAAATTTCTTTAAATTTTGCATAACTTATCTTTTCATTTATATGTAATTTTTCTTCTTTTATAGTTTCTTCCCTTATTTTTGATAAATAATCTAAAGAAACTATTTCACTTGTCCATATTTTTACATCTTTTACTTTATCATTTAATAATTTCTTAATCTTAGTACTATCAACGCCTAATACACTTTCTGCAAATTCTATTTCTGTAAATCCTGTACCATAAATTTGATATAATTCCAAAAATTGCTCTTTATTTAAAGGATCATCCATATGAATACTTCTATCTTGCGCTATTACATCTTTTAACTCAAATATTTCTTTTCTTCTTTTTTCTAATCTTCCTATTGTATTATATAAAGTCTCATCACGCTTTGAATCATCAAAATAATCACTATTAGTTTTGCTAAAAATAGTAGCTTTTCTAGTTCTTACAAGATTTGTACGAGATACAGTTTGTTGAGCTACATCTAATACCATTTCTGCAAAAGGTACAAAAGATAATTTTGTAGGTATAGAATTATATATTTCTTCTAATTCTTCATAATGTTTTTCATCTAAAGCTTTCAGTCCTAATGTTTTAATAAGCTTAACTTTCATTAATTCTATATCAGACTGTGTTACTATATCTTTTTTAAGAATCTTACATCTACTTCTCTTTTTTAAGTCATAATAATCTGTTTTTGCTATATCTAAAAATATATCTGCAAATTCATCTTCTGCAAGATCTCCACCATAAATAGAATATAGCTTTAAAAATTCACTATATTCTATTGTATCATTAATATGAAGAGACTCTTTTTTTATCATCTCTTCTCTTACTTTTTTTAGTTCTCTCTTTTTAATCCAAGCTTTTCTTTCTATTGAAAAATTCATACATCACCTATTTTCTATAAAATATTATTTATTTTTTCTAATTCTTCTTCAGTAACTTCCCATAATTTCATATTTTCTTCAATTTTTTTATTTAAGTTATCAATTTTTTCTTGTAATTCCGAAACTTTTACATAATCAGAATATACTTCTTCTTTTAATAATTCATTTTGATAATTTGAAATTTCTTCTTCTTTTTTTGAAATTTCCTCTTCAATTTTTTTTATTTTTTTCTCTAATTTATCTTTTTCTTTCAATGGATTAATATATGCTTGTTTCTTTACTTTTTCTTGTTTTTGTGTAAATATAATCTCTTTTTCCTCAGTAGATTTCTTTTCTAAATATTCTTCATATCCATATGGATAAAATTTTATATTTCCATTTTCAAAATTTAAAATACAATCTGAAATTTTATTTATGAAAAATCTATCATGTGAAACTACTATCAATGTGCCTTTATATTCTTTTAGCATATTTTCTAAACTTTCTTTTCCTATTATATCCATATGATTAGTTGGTTCATCAAGTATTAATAAATTCGGACCTGTTTTTAAAATTTTGCAAAGTGCTAGTCTTACTTTTTCTCCTCCTGAAAGCATACTAACTTGTTTAAAAACATCTTCTCCATAAAACATAAATGCTGCTAAAGAATTTCTAACTTCTGTTACTGTAAGGTTTGGAAACTCATCATAAAATTCATCAAATACAGTTTTTTCTGAATTTAATTGTGCCATTTGTTGATCGAAATATCCAATTTTTACGTTATGTCCAAATTCATATATTCCACTAATCTTATTTATATTTCCAACTAAAGTTTTAAGTAAAGTTGACTTTCCTGTTCCATTACTTCCAATGATTCCTAACTTTTGACCTTTATACATTTTAAATGAAACCTTTGACAATACTTTTCCATACCCTATTTCTAAATCTTCTACATTTAAAACATTATTTCCACTCTCTAGTTCAATTTCAAAATTTGTTTTAAAACTTTTTAAGTCATATTTATTAGGTTCTTCTATTTTTACCATTCTTTCAACTTGCTTTAATTTTGACATAGCCATCTTAGCTTTTGTTGGTTTATACCTAAACCTATCTGCTATAGCAGTTAATCTTTTTATTTCTTTTTGTTGAAACTCAAAGTCTTTTAACTGTCTTTCATAATTTATTCTTTTTTGTTTCTCAAAAAACTCATAATTTCCAGAGTATTCTGTTATTTGACCATATTCAATTTCATAAATTTTATCTACGATTCTATTTAAAAACATTCTATCATGTGAAACTATAACTACTGCTTTAGTATAATTTTTTAAATAACTCTCAAGCCATTCAATAGTTGTTATATCTAAATGATTTGTTGGCTCATCTAAAAGTAATATATCTGGTTTACTAAGAAGTAATTTAATAAAAGCAATTTTTGTTCTTTGTCCTCCTGAAAATTCACTTATTTTTTTATATTTATCTTCGCTTGAAAATCCAAATTTATTTATTGCTGTTTCATATTCCTTCTTATATGTATAACCATCTAAAAACTCATATCTATCTTGTGCTTTAGAAAATTCCTTTGCTAAATCTTCTGAAGAATCTTCTTGCATTTTTACAACTAAATTTTCTATCTTTTTTTCTAAATCTATAATTTCTTTATAAACTTTTAGAATTTCATCAAGCATTGTTATATTATCATCTTCAAAATCTATTTGTCTTAAATATCCTATACTTGGATTTCCTTCTTTATATACATTAAATTTATTTTCTCCAATACCTTCTGAAAGCATCTCATTATCTACAATAGCTTTTAATAAAGTAGATTTTCCACTTCCATTTCTTCCAACTATTGCAACTTTTTCTTTTCCTTTTACTTCAAAATTTATTTCCTCTAAAATTGTTTCTGCTCCATAAGATATTGATCCATTTGTAATTTTATAGTTCATTGTAATTTATCCTTTTATTTAAAAATATACATATGCTTTTTAATTATATCATATTTTTCCATATTTTGGAAGCAAATACTACTTTTTTACATTTTAAGTTAAGCGACATGATAAAAAATAATTATATATATTATCATTTATTCTTTGCTAGTCGACCTTACTCTGCAAGTCTCAAATAGCTACGCATCACTTTATTCTAATATATATAATTATTTTTTATTATCATTTATATAATTTTAATTTGTAAAAGTACTAATATTTTGCTATACTAATTTTACTATGGAAAATCAAGAAAGATATAAAAAATTAAATAAATATTTGAAAGAGAAATTTGGAGAGCGAACTTTAAAGATATGTATTGATGGTTATTTTACTTGTCCTAATAGAGATGGTAATATTTCTAATGGTGGCTGTATTTTTTGCAGTACAAAAGGATCTGGTGAACATATAAACTCTTCTCAAAATACAAACTCAATATCAGAAAATATAAAATTACAAGTACAAAATTATTTTAATAGTTACAAAGCTGAAAGGGCAAATAAATTCATTGCATATTTTCAAAATTTCACAAATACTTATGACTCCATAGAAAATTTAAAATTAAAGTATGATTCTGCTTTAATTGATGATAGAATTATTGTACTTGCTATTGCAACTCGTCCTGACTGCATAAATGAAGAAATTTGCAAGTTATTAAGTTCTTATAAGAATAGAGTTCATGTATGGGTAGAACTTGGTCTTCAAACTTCTAATGATATTACTGGAAAATTCATTAATAGAGGATATTTAAGTAGTACTTTTACTAAAGCTGTTAATCTTTTAAACAAATATAATATTGACGTTATTACTCATGTTATGGTTGGCTTACCACATGAAAATTTAGATGATATAAAAAATACAGTTTCTTTTTTAGACAAACATAATATTCAAGGATTAAAAATACATTCTACTTATGTAATAAAAAATACTAAACTTGCTGAATTATATAAAAAAGGTGATTATACTCCTATTACTTTAGAGTATTATTTTGAAGCCACCTCTTATATTTTAACACATATAAATCCACATATTGTTATCCATAAAATTTCTGGTGATGCACCAAAAGACTTGCTTTTGGCTCCAGAATGGAATAGCCATAAAAAATGGATTATGAATGGGCTTGAAAAATATTTAAAAGAAAATAATTTATATCAAGGAAAATATTATAATAAACAAAATTAAATATAAAAAATAATTATATATATTATCATTTGTTCTTTGCTGGTCTACCTTGCTTTGTAAGTCTCCCATAGCTGCTCACTTTATTTTAATATATATAATTATTTTTACATTATTTAACTATTTTATTATTTAATTATATATTTTAATAATTCTTTTTTATCTTTGCTATAAAAAATCCTTCATATAATTCATTTGGACATACACATAAAGTACCTTTTAATTTTATTGGTAATAATGGCAAATTTTCTATTCCTTCAAAATCTATAGGTACTATTTCTGCATTTAAACCAGATATAGCTTTTCTTACTATTTCTTCATTTTCCTTTTCTAAAATTGAGCAAGTTGAATAAACCATTTGAGAGTTTGGTTTTAAAATCTTTAATGCTTTTTTTAATAATGTAATTTGTGATTTAGTAGTTTTTTCAATAAGTTTGGTTGTAAAATATCTACTTATATTACTATCTCCTGAATTTAAAGTTCCGCTTCCACTACATGGAGCATCTAATAAAATTTGATCAAAAGAAAAAAAATCATCTATTTGTCTTGAATCCTTTTGCATAATATATACACAAGAAGCTCCCTGCTTTTCTATATTATATTTTAATTTTTCTATTCTTATATTATTCATTTCACATGCTGTTATATGAGATTTATTGTTTGATATTGCAGCCATTTGAGTTGTTTTTCCACCTGGAGCAGCTGTCATATCTAAAATATCTGCATTTTCTTTTGGCTGTAAAATAATTGGTGGTAACATTGATGATAAACTTTGAAGATATATTTCGCCATTTTCGTATATATCTAATTTTTGAATATCAATTTCTTTTACATTATTTACTATAAATGCTTCTTCGCTCCATGGAAGTTTCTCATATTCTATTTTTTCTTCTTTTAACCTATTTTCAATTTTTTCTACATTACTTTTTAAAGTATTTACTCTAAATGTAACTTTTCTACTGGCAGAATATCCTTCTAATATTTTTTCTGTTATCTTTTTTCCATACTGTTCATTTAATAAATCTATTAAAAAATCTGGTATATTCATTATTTCTCCTCATCAATTAACATATAATTCATTATATATTTTTATTTTATAAGTTTTTTGTTTATTATACATTTTTTTCTACATTTTATCAATAATAGAAAAAAGCTTCTATTATATAAACGCAAAAAAGCTCGGCAACACATCACCGAGTTCTCTTGCCCTACTTTCATAGGTTTACTATTCAATTGTTTCTACACTGTCAAATAGGATTACCATTCAATTGTTTCTACACTGTCAAGATAGTGAAAACTTCCCTGCTCCTCTGCTGATAAATCTTCATATTTGATACGTGGATGAAAACCTCCTTCTTTCTCTACCAAGAACTCATAGGGATATTCTTCCTGATCATATTCCCCCTGAACTTCTGATAAAGAGACGGCTATCTTGCCTTCATTCGTATCGAAAAGCATATAATCTTCAGAAATAGCAATCAATTCATCACTTTCTTCTTTTGACACAACAGAAGAGATAAGTTTTATTCTGGAATAGTCGCCGTCTTCATGCTCTTCTGTAAGATAATAAATCATTGGCATTGAAGAAATCACCTTGTATTCACTGTCCTCAAAGTGATATAAATCCATACTCAAGCCTGGTCTGGTATCAAGCTCTACAACCCATACCTCTATTGTGCCAAGACTTATTTCTTCTCCTTCTTTCCACTCCTGTCCGTTGATGAATATCTTGGGTTTTTCATCTTCATTAGCTTCCATTTCTACCTCAGTGGTGCCTTCTGCTGCCTCCTCCGAAGTCGCCATTGCAACTTCTTTGTCTGATGTCCGGTTAACGTTACTGCAACCTGTAACGAACATCATTAATAATGCTACTACCATAAAAACCATTGTAATCTTCTTCATAAGTTTTTCTCTCCTTTCATGGTATTTTTTGTATGAAGAACAAATACATTATTATTATACCACATTTACATAAAAAATGCAATTTCACATTATGTTGTTATATTGTATCTCATAAATCTTCACCTAAAAACTTATTTTTAAATTTATTTCTAGCATTAACTTATGTTTATTTTATCTACTAAATCATTTATACTTCCTATTACTTTTGTAATTTCTGGAATTTCATAAAAATTAACTGTATTTTCTAATTCAAAATCTTTTCCATCTTTAGAATATAAATAAACTTTTTTATTTAAGGCAAGTGCTATACCTAATTCTATGTGTGTTCCTCTTCCTGCTGGTAATATAATAATTACAACATCAGAATCTATGATTGCTTGTTTTTCAAGTTCTGATGCTCTAATCATATCTTCTATAGTTTCATCCTCAATAATATTTTTAGCCCAATTATATGTATGAACATGTCCTAAATTTATTAATTTTTCAGAAACAATATTTACTAACTCAAAATTTTTAAATCCTGAACCTATATAAAATTTCATATTATTCTTGTATGATATATTTAATAACTTAAATAACCATACGACTCCTTTCTTTATTTATCAAATAATATTCAATATAATCTATATGTGATAACTTTTATTTTTCTAATTATTTTCTTTTTACATGCTATTTTCTTTAGTTAGAATAATATCACAAATATAAATATCAATCTACTAGTTACAATAAACTTTATAAAAAATTAATAATAATAAATATTTTGATTATATATTTTATTTAATATATTTGAAGCTATAAATATAAATGACCGGAAGCTTCTTATAGCTTCCGGCCTTCTTTCTCCTTTTTAATTAAAATAGAAGTCCTGCCAATGCTTTTGCAATTTCTTTTTTTGTCTGGCACTCTGTTACAACTCCATCTCCATTCAGAATCATTGCCCAGTGCTTTCCGCCTCCAATCTTCGCTAAATCATTTGCAACAATGAAATCCGCATCATTTTTCTCTCTAAGCTTTGATGCCACCTGATAAAGATACTCTTTGCTCACGCCCTCCAAAAGTTTGAATCCTACCAAAGTTACGTTTGGAGCCATCTCCTTAATTAAACTGATAACTTTGGGAGTAAGTTTCATCTTTGCCATCAGGTTCGGCTCATATGACGAAATTTTTGTACTGTTATTGCAAACGCAGGCAGGATTTCTGAAAATATCCATAATGTTATCCTCAGTAATCTCTTCCTTTTTTACTGCCTTCTGAATATTCTCATAGATTTCATGCGCTAAGTCTTCTGCTCTTACTACATACTCTCCAGCATAGTCTCCGACTGCACATGAATGAACAATGATATCAATTCTGTCTCTTGAAAAGATATCCTTCAAAGCATCAATCAGATCCTGTGTTGTTTCAACAGTTACAAATTCCACATTCTCTACACCGATTCTTGGCTTATAAGACATTTTTGTCGAAATATAGTAAATCTTTCCAATCTCATCCGCCTTATCTTCCAAAAAAGTTTCAGCCACTACATTGCCCAATGCTCCTGTTGACATATTTGTAATTTTCATTACAGCATCAATTGGCTCATTTGTAGGTCCTGCTGTGATTATAATGTTTTTCTTCATCCTTTTTTCCTCCTATCAACCTTCTACAACAATACATCAGCCGTCTCAATTAAAAATTTATCTTTACTGTCGCATTCAAAATCAACCTTTAATTGAAACATGCATACTGATAAATATTAATTTATCTGCATATCTTCTAACTCCTTTCTCTTTGATAATTGCATTATAATTCCATCCATGATATAATTCAAATATATATTATTTATACTTATTATAACGTGAGGTTATTGTTATGAATATTAATTATGAATATTATAAAATATTTTATACAGTAGCACTTTATCGGAAGTGTTACAAAAGCTGCTGATTTCTTATATATTTCACAACCAGCTGTTACTAAATCTATACAAAAATTAGAAACCGAACTTGGAATTACTTTATTTAATAGAAGTCCAAAAGGTGTTACTTTAACTGAAAATGGAAAAATTTTTTATGGATTTATAAAAAATGGCATAGAAAGTTTTATGAATGGTGAACATAAACTTACTTCTCTTAAAAACTTAGAAACTGGTACTATAAAAATTGGAGCTAGCAGTACTATTACAAAATATTTTCTTGTTAATCATATAGCCAAATTCCATAACGAATTTCCTAATATTGATATTTCTGTTACTAATAATTTAACTAAAAATTTAATATCAGATCTAAAAAAAGGAAGTATTGATATATTAGTAGTTAATCTTCCTATGGAAATTGATGATGATTTAACTATAACTCCATGTACTAAATTACATGATTGTTTTGCTGGAAATTTACAATATAAAAATCAAATTAAAGAACTTATCTCTTTAAAAAATCTAGTAGAAAATTATCCTATCATTACTCAAAAAGAACCTTCTAACACTAGAAGTTTTTTAAATAATTTAATGAATACAAACAATATTAAATTTCATCCTAAATTTGATATTGTAAGTTATGGATTAGTAAAAGATTTTGCTAAAGCTGGATTTGGAATTGCTTATATTACTAAAGAATTTGCAAAAGAAGAATTAAATAATAATCTTCTTTTTGAAATTCCTATAAAAGAAAAAATACCTAAAAGAGGATTAGGTATTGTGCTTCCCAAAAATATGATTTGTAGTTTTGCAACAGAAAAATTAATCGATATAATAAAAAATGATAGCAAATAGTGCTATCATTTTTTATTTAATTATTCTCTTTATTTTCAAATATTATAGAAACAATTCCACAAATCATTCCGCCTATTGGGTATACTATCCAAGCAATATGCCATAAATTATAAACTGCTCCACAAATAAAAAATATCATTGTTGCAATTATCATTATAACTCCACATATTTTTCCTACTTTATCATTTTCCTCTTCAGATAATTTTGAAGACATTTTGTTGTATAATTCAATATCATATTTAGATTTTTGAATTCCATAATAAACATATATAAAAACTGATATTGTAGTCATTGCTAAAAGAATTACTACTGGAATCGTACTTTCATCATTTACTATCTCCATGCCATATAAGAAAATTAATTGTATTGCTGATAATATATTTATCATTACTGCAATTGCTATTGCCTTTGCAAACTTTGGATTGAATTTCTCTATTTCATCTTCAGTATAAAAATTAGGTAATTTTGGATTTTTTCTTTTATAATTTTCTTGCTCAATACCTAATACTATAAAAATCGGAACTGCCACTACTATAAAAAGCAATAATATTGCAACACCCATTATAGAATATTTATCTTTGATTTCTTCAGTTCCTGGTATTCCAGCAAAATACATAAAAATCGTTGTTCCTATTAATATAATAGCTACAGCTAAAGCAATTCCTTTACTATATCTATTCATTAAATTTTCATATTGTTTCTTATCTCCATTTGAATCTTCTGAAAGCTTCCCTTTTAATATTTCATCAATACTACAATCAAAAATTTCACATATAGTTATTAATTTTTCTGTTTCTGGATAACCACTTCCACTCTCCCATTTTGATACTGCTTGTCTTGATACTTCAAGCTTTTCTGCTAATTGTTCTTGTGACATATTTTTCATTTTTCTTAATATTTGTAGATTTTCACTAAATCCCATATCTATGCACCTCCTATATTTAATTTTAAAGTTGCACAAAGATTTTTTCTACCAACTACCATTTGCAATTTAAATTTTCTTTGCTACTTGAGGTTGCAATTATAGTAAAATGCATGATAAATGCTTTATTACGTATTTTAGGAATTTTAATTTATTAGCTTTGAATTAATTTTTATTAATATTCTATTACTTCTTATTTAAGATTTATATTCCTAATATTTTCTTCATTTCTTCTTGTCTTTTTACTTTTTTAGTAGTTGTTTTTATAAGTTCTTCATCAGTTAAAATTAAATTTTGAATATGTTTATATCTTGGAAAAGTTTTATTTAATTCTTTAATTTGTTCCCAAACAATATTATATAATTCCTCTTCATTTTTATCAACATATTTTTCTTTTGCTACTTCTTTATTATAAACAATTTTTACTGATAATTTAATATCTGATTTATCTTTTTCATCTGGAAGTCCAAATACTATTGATTCTTCTACTATCTCTAATCTATTAACTAAAGTTTCTAACTCCTCTGGAAATACCTTTTTACCATTTTTTAAAACAATCATATTTTTATTTCTTCCAGTTATATAGATTAGACCTTCTTTATCTATATATCCTAAATCTCCTGTATAAAACCATCCATCTTTTAAAACTTCTGCTGTAATTTCTGGCATTTCATAATATCCAAGCATTATATTTGGTCCTTTAACTCTTATTTCTCCTATTCCATTTTCATCTTTATTTACAACTTCAATAGTATCATTAATCATTGGTAATCCAACAGAGCCTGGTTTCATTATATTATAATTTTCTGCCGCAATTACTGGAGATGTCTCACTTAATCCATATCCTTGCAATGTTGTTACTCCTAAATCATTAAATCCTTTTAAAATCTCTGAATCTGCTGGAGCTCCTCCTGAAATAACAAGTCTTAAATTTCCACCTAATGCATCAATTACCTGTTTAAATACCTTTCTTCTTATATCAATATTAAATTTTAATAAAAAATTACTAAATTTTCTTGCAAATTTAATTAAATTTGTTTTTCCTTGTTTTTCAATCTCTTTCATTATAGTTTTATAAATAGCTTCTACTAATATTGGTACACCAACAAATACACTAACTTTATACTCATTTAAGTTTTGCTTTATATATCTTAATCCATCTGGAAATACTGTTTTTACACCACAAGCAAGCATCATTATTAAACAAGTTGAACCAAAAATGTGATGAAAAGGTAAGAATGCAATATTTGTATCTGTTTTTCTAATATCTTCTACTGATTGAAGTGCATATATATTTGAAGCTATATTTTTTTGTGAAAGCATTACTGCTTTTGATTTTGATGTTGTTCCTGATGTAAATAATAAAATATTCATTACATTTTCATCTATTTCTGTGTTTATATATTCTGTTTCATTATTTTTTAATAAATCTTCTCCACTTTTTATAAGTTCTTTGATAGAAGTATATCCTTGTAGATTACTCATACAAATATATTCTGTTAAATTTGTATTTTGGGCTTCTTTTATTTTAGAAATTTTTTCTTCTAATTTTTCATCAAATATTATACAGTCTGCTTTACTTCTAATTAAAGAACTTTCAAGTTCTTCATATTGCAAATCTTTATCTAACGGAATTGATGTTATTCCTCCTAGTAGATTTGCTAAATGCGACATTACCCATTCATATCTATTTCTTCCTATTACAGCAATTCTTTTTCCTTTAAATCCCATATTAAAAAGAGCTGTTCCTAGTTTATTAATATCTTCTAATAATCTCTTATAACTTACATTTTCATATCTTACTTTTTTATTTTCTTGATGTTTTATAACAAATGCAATATCATCACTATAAATTTTTGATGAATTATATATAATCTCTTTTATGTTTTTAAATTCTGTAGCTTCAAATATTTTTTTATTTTCCATGATATAAAATTCTCCTATTTCTATAAACAAATAATTATCGTTTAATATCTCTAGTATTTTATTCAATAATAAAATACTTTATTAATATAATTCAAATATATCACAAAAAACTACAAAAATCTTTAGACTGGTAAGTCAGTACAAAAAATCAAAGTATTATAAAAAAGCAGTATTAAAATTTATTACTTAAAATTTTAACCTGCTTATTATAATCATTTATTCTTCATTATAAATATAACTAGATTCATAAATACTATCTGCACATAAATCAATATTTTTATCCCATGTAACTGTTCCATAAACTATTTTTACTGATTTAAAAAATTCTTTATCTTTTAATTTTTTGAAAACTCCTTTTTCTAAATATGGTTTCATATCTTTCACTCTTTTTTCACCATTATCAAATATAACTAATATTTTATAGTCTTCTAATGGTTTTACTTCTTTTATTCTATTCATACGTTATCTCCTCTATTTAGGATAATGGTTGAATATTAAATAATTCTTCAAAATTACTTTCTTTATTTTCAATAATTTTCTTACTATTTATCTTCAATCACTACTTCTGATGTACTTTCTCCAGTAGCATTCCAATTTAATTTTAAATTTTCATCATCCAAATTATCTGTATAAATAACTGTATCAATTTCTTCTAAATTGTCATTTGATCTTAATCTGTATGTTACAGTATTTGCTCCTGATACTGAGTCTTTCCCCTCTTCCATATCTATAAATTTATATTTACTTTGATCATAGTCAATAGAAATTATTTCTTTATATTTTTCTTTTATATCTTCTGCTAATTTTCCATCTGTTGCTGCATTTACTGTTAAAAAGCTTCCAGATAATAATAGTACAACTGTTGCGCATAATGATATAACTTTTCTTCGATTTTCTATTTTCATAGCCTCCTCCTTTTCTAAATTGGATACAACTATTCTATTTCTAACATTTTTTAATATTTTATTATTTAATTCATTATTTTCCATAGTCATACCCTCTTTCTTTTAATTTCTTTTTTACAAATTTTCTTAATCTATGTAGAGTTATTTTTATCTTTGCTTCTGAAATGTTAAGCTCTTTTGAAATTTCTTTAATTTTCTTTGATTTGTAATAAAACATTATAAATATTTGCTTTTCTTCTTCTTTCATACTATCAATCGTATTTGATATAATTTTACTTTTTTCATTTTTTTCTACTAATACTTCAATATTTATATAATCACTAATTTCATTCTCATAATCTTCTATATTTTCCATAGTATGTTTTACATTTAATATTCTATATTTTTTTCTAATCAGATTTCTAGTTATTCCAACTAAATAAGGTTTTACTTTTATACTTTTATCAATTTTTTCATAATTTTTCCATAATATCATAAACACATCTGATAGTATTTCTTCTATATCTTCACTATTACTCATACTATTTTTTAATATTGTATAAATATAAGAGTTATAATTCTCTATTATTTCTTCAATATTTAAAATGTTATTATTTTCAAAATCTGCAATTGTTTTGTTATCCAATTTAGATCTAAACTCCTTATAAAAAGTACTTTCACTTACATAATACCATTTTTTCAAAAAAAGTTACAAAAATTATAAAATATTTTTATATGCACTGTTTTCAAAATCTTTATATTATATAAATTACAATTTTCTATAATATAAAAAAAGAGTTTCTAAATAAAGTGCTACATATAATGAACACTAAATAAAAGAACTCTTTAATCATTTATTAAAATATTTTTATAAATTATAATCTCTAGAAATTTTAGTAAACATATCTAAAACTTTTTTATATTCTTCTTTTGTTACCAACTTTTCTTTAAGTAAATCTGATTCTATAATTTCATTATCTTCATTTTCTTCATAATATTCATATAAACTCATATCCATTAATTCGAATTCTCTTTCAGTATAAATCTTTTCTTCTAATATAATATCTAGCTTATTTAATATTATTAAATCATTTTTATCAAAATACTCAGACAAACTTATAAATCTTTTATTACAATAGTCATTGTACCATTTCTCATAATTAAACTTTTTATCTAAATTTTTTTCATCCATAAATACATCCTTTCAAAGTAGTATTATATAATACTACTTAACATAATTTGATTATACCACACAATTTTTTTATTTTAATTTATTAAATTCTCTTTTTTAGAGAATTTAAATATAAAAAAAATGCTACAATAATAAAAATTGAATAATAAAAAAATAATAGGTGTAGTAATGAAAATATACAAATTTAACAAAGCAAAAAACGTATCAGGTAATATAGTAAAAGAATTAAGATTAAAAAATAACCTAACTCAGCAACAACTTGCAGAAAAATTACAACTAAAAGGTGTTGATATTTCGTTAAAAGAAATATCAAAAATAGAAAATAACGCAAGATCATTAAAGGATTTTGAGTTATTTGCTATTGCAGAAATATTTAATGTTTCTACAGATGTTTTCAGAAAAAGAGCATAATCTTATATTTTTTATTCTATTAACCATAAATTTTATAATTTTATTAATATATAATAATTATTGTTAAATTCTGTATAAACTCTTATCTATTTTCCTCCAATTATTAAAATATTTCAATATAAAATATAAAAAAAATTAATAATAATTAAATTTTTCGATTATACCACAATCCATCATTTTTCTTTCTAAAAAAACATATTCAAGATTTCATGCACAATGTAAACTACTACAAATCTAATTTTTGTTATAATTATCTTCTATTTGAAAATTATCATACTATAATATTTTTTAGAATCTATAAAATTATTACTTTTACTTTCTTAATTAAAATACAAACTAATTTATATAATAAGAAACCTATTATTCCCCCTGTTGTATTTGTAATTATATCTGTTATATCACATGTTCTTATGCTTGTAATAGATGTCCAAGCATATAATAATTGTGTCGTCTCAATAAATAAACTAAATAAAAAAGATATTACTATTGTTTTCAATAAAGTTTTTTCTTTTAATAATGAAATTAAAAATCCAAAAGGTATAAACATTAATACATTTAATATCATATCTTTTATAGCACCTCTATAACTATTATAAATATCTCTAAAAGGTACTAAATTTAATCTTCTATAAAATAACTCATTTTGTCCTGGATGTATAATTCTAAATGGCATTATTGTTGCAAATAAAACTATTACAATATAAAAATAAAATAATGAAAATTTTATTTTGTATTCCCTACTTTTTGATTTTAAACTTTTATAATAAATTAATATATATACTAAAATTAATATTGTAAAACTAAAAATATATTTCACTATAATCTCTCCTATAAACTTACTATATTCTAACATATATTATTTATTATAAATCTTAAGATTTAATTAAAATTATACAAAAAACTTATATATTAAAATTAAGCATATAAATTATAGATTATAATATTTTAATTAAAATTTTTAGCTAATTCTTCAAATGCTTTTCTTGAATTTTCTATCATTTCATAAGATACGCAATATGCAATTCTTGCATATCCTGAGCAAGAAAAAGAACTTCCTGGTACAAATAACAAATTATATTTTTTAGCTATATTGCAAAATTCTTTATCATCATCTATTGGTGTTTTTACAAACAAATAAAATGCTCCTTGTGGTTTTATACATTCAAAATTATTTTCTATTAAAATACTATATAATAAATTACGATTTTTATTATAGCTTTCTATATCTGTTTTTAAATCCAAACAGTATGATATTACTTTTTGCATTAATGAAGGTGCATTTACACATCCTATTATTCTATTTGCAATAGTAACAGCTTCTATCATTTCATTTGCTTCTTCTAATTCATTTGGTATAACTACATATCCTATTCTTTCTCCTGGTAATGATAAAGATTTGCTATATGAATATACAATAAAAGAATTATTATAATATTTTGTAATATATGGTACTTCTTCTCCTTCATAAACAAGTTCTCTATATGGTTCATCTGATATTAAATATATTTGATGTTTAAATTCTTTTTCTTTTTTCTTCATTATATTAGTTAATTTTATTATAGTATCTTCTGAATATATTACACCTGTTGGATTATTAGGTGTATTTATTATTACTGCTTTTGTTTTTTCATTTATCTTTTTTTCAAATTCGATTAAATTTGGTTCAAAGTTTTCTGTATTTGGACTTACTACTATAACTTTTCCATCATAATTATGAATATAATTATTGTATTCACTAAAATATGGCGCAAATACTATAACTTCATCATCTAAATTTACTATAGATTTTAATACTATATTTAATCCACTTGCTGCTCCAACTGTCATTACAATATTTTGATAATTAAAATTAGTAGAAAATTTATTATTTATTGAACTTGCTATTTTTTCTCTTACATCTTCAAATCCTCCATTACTCATATATCCATGTAAAGTACACGGATTTTCATTTTGAACAATATCAATTATTGCATTTTTTACTTCTTTTGGTGCTGGAACATTTGGATTTCCTAAACTAAAATCATATACGTTTTCTTTTCCATATATTTTTTCTAGCCTTTTACCTTCTTCAAACATTTCTCTTATTACTGAATTATTTTTCACTAATTTTTTCATTTTATCTGATATCATATCTATCCTCTTTTCCTATTTTAGAAAATTTCTACAACTTATTTATAAGTAAATATAGTCTATTCATATCTTTCTATTACTTGGATCTTTTCATAAAATATTATATTTATATTTTAGAAAACATACGATTTCTTTTATTAATATTTTCCTAAAACTCTAACAAAAATTCCCTTTTCTTTAATTTCTTTAATTACTTTTTCTTCATTTCTATTTTCTATTGAAACATCTATCCAAAATATGTATTCTCCTAAAACAGTTTTTGCTGGTCTTGATTCTATTTTTGTAAGATTCAAATTGTATTTATTAAAAATCTCTAAAACATTATATAACGCTCCTGGTTTATCTTTTACTGAAAATATTAAAGACATTTTATTTTCTATAATATTTTTACTATCATTTTTACTTAATATCCAAAATTTAGTTTTATTAAACATATTATCTTGAATATTTGCTTGTATTAAATTCAAATTATACTCATTTAAACATGATATATTTCCTATACATGCACATATTTCATTACTTTCACTTACTTTTTTAGCTGCTCCAGCTGTACTTTCTACTGGTACAGTTTCTGCAAATTGCATTTTTGTTTCTAAAAACTTTTTACACTGTGCTAAAGCTTGTGGATGTGAATATACTGTTTTTATATCTTCTAAATTACATTTTTTATTTGACATTAAATTTTGTTTAATTTCTAATAAAATTTCACCTTTTACTTTTATATCTTCATTTTGTATTAAAGTATCTATTGCATCTGTAACACAACCTTGCAAAGAATTTTCTATTGGAACAATTGCTTCATCTACTTCGTTATTTTCTAAAGCTAAAATAGTATCTAATATTGTTTTATACTCTATCTTTTCTTCTGATTTTTTACAATATTCTATACATGCTTCATATGAAAATGTACCTTTTGGTCCTAAATATCCTACTTTCATTTTAAATTTCATTCCTTTCTCACTTAGCTAGAAGGCATACATAGTTATGAAAAATTTTATCTTTCTTTCAGATTGCCTTTCCTACTACCTTAGATTAATTCATTTTTCTAATCTCATAGCCCAATTCTTTAATAATTTTATAACCTTTTTCCATTTCTTCATAATTCCTTACAACTACTTTTAATGCTCCAAAATTATTTTCTCTATTATTTAAAACTTCAATATTTTTAATTCCTATATCATTTTCACTTAATATTGTTGTTATTCTTGCTATTGCACCATTTTCATCTTTTATACTAATATTTAATTCTGGCATTGTGTTTCCATTAATTTTTTTATTAATGAAACTATCTCTGTAAATTTTAGAAGTTTCAAAAAAATCATATGTTTCATTTCTATTATCTATGTTTTCTTTAAAATTTTCTAAAATTTTAATCAATATATTTAAAGTATTTATAATCTCTTCTTTATTTTCATTACAAATATTTTCCCACATAGTTGGATCTGATGAGGCAATTCTAGTAATATCTTTAAATCCACCTGCACATAAAGTTTTCATAGTTTCATTTTCATCATCTAAATTTTTTACTAATCTAACTAAACTTGATGCAACTACATGTGGAACATGGCTTATTACAGAAGTTATATAATCATGTTTATTTTCATCTATAATAATTGGTATAGCTTTTATTTCTAAGATTAACTCTTTTAATTTTTCTATAGATTCTGGCTTATTTGAATTACTTTTTGTAATTATATAGTAAGAATTTTCAAAAAGTAAATCTTTTGAAGTTGCATATCCAGATCTTTCTGAGCCTATCATTGGATGTCCACCTATAAATTCTACATCTATTTTTTTAGTATCATTTAAAATAGTTTTCTTTGTACTTCCTGTATCTGTTATAATGCAATCTTTTTTCACATATTTTTTTAAAATTTTTACATACTCTGAAATAAAACTTACTGGTGTACAAATAAATACTACATCACAATTGCTAAATTTCTCATTAACTTCAAGTGTATACTCTGTTATAGTTCCTTCAGAATATGCCTTTTCTAAACTTTCTAAATTTTTATCATATGCTATAATTTGATTTACTTTTTCTGATTTTGATAAACTTTTTACAAGAGATCCTCCTAAAAATCCTATTCCTATAATTCCTACATTAAACATATTTATCACCTTTTCTATTTAACCATATCTATTATTTCTGTTTTTGAAATTACACCAACTGATCGATTTACTTCTTCTCCATTTTTTATAACTACTAAAGTTGGTATTGACATTATTCCATATTGATTTGCAATTTCTTGAACTTCATCTATATTTATTTTTACCACTTTTATATTTTTGTTCTCATTCGCCACTTCTTCAACTATTGGAGATAATACTTTGCAAGGATTACACCAATCAGCATAAAAGTCTATTAGTACTGTTTTATCACTATTTAAAACTTCTAAATCAAAATTTTCATAAGTTATCTCTAAAACATTATCTTTTTGAAAGTTGTTATTAGAAACATTTTGATTATCTTCTTGAGAAACTTGGTTCTTAACAAAGCTTTGATTTTGATTATCTAAAAGTACCTTGATTCCAAATAATATTAATACAAATAGAATTATTAAAAATATAATTTTAAATTTTTCTTTCATATAAAATCTCTCCTACATAATTTTTTATTCTATATTATATTTTAACTAGCTTTCTACTATATTTAAAACTTTTTATATTTTAAACAATCAACTACAAAAATATTAACATTCTAATATATTTGAATTTAAAATAATATCATATAAACTCCCATTATAATTAATATAATACCTGATACTATTTTTATTTTTCCATAATTTCTTTTTATAAAGTTAAACATTTCTTTTAACTTTTCAAGTAAAACTGCTGATATAATAAATGGAATTCCAAGCCCTACAGAATATATAAGCATTAATATAATTCCTTTTATTATATCCTGCTCTTTTGCAACTAACAATAATGCTGAACTTAAAAATGTTCCTATACAAGGTGTCCAACTAATTGAAAATAATATTCCAAATATAATTGCTTTAAAAAAATTAAAATTTTCTTTATTTGAATTAATTTTTTTAGTTCTGTTTAAAAAAGTTAATTTTAAAATTTCCATATAATTTAGTCCCAGTAAAATAATTATTATTCCAAATGCAATTTTTAAATATCTTATATTTTCACTTATTAAACTTCCTAAAGTACTTGCAAATATTGATAATACTAAAAATACTATTGTAAATCCTAATACAAAACCTATTGAATTTATTAATGCTTTAGCTGATTTATTATCATTTTCACCAGCAAAATAAGAAATATATATTGGAAGCATTGGTAATAAACATGGTGATATAAAACTTGCTATTCCTTCTAAAAAAGTAAATAAATATTCCATTTTTTCCTACCTCATATCATATTTTTTTAATTCTTCTATGTAATTTTGAATTGAACTATTATTGATTTCTTCTGGTTTAATTTTGCAAAATTTCATAATTTGTTTTTCTATTTCTAATGCACATTTAATCATTCTATTTGCTTTTTCTTCATTAGACCATACTGATAATGGTCTATTTTTATACCTGATTTTAGCATCTTCTAATCTTTCTTTTATTCCCACTACTCCATCTGGTGCTACTCTTTGATCACAATAAGCACATATTTTGATTTCATAAGAATCTGAAGTTAAAGTTTCTTCGTTTTTTCTTGATCTTTTACCATCTAATATTTCTATTTCATATTCTGATAGTCCCTCTAGTTTACCTATTTCAAGATTTGCTTCATGCTCATTCGTTCCATACTTTTCAAAATATTTTTTTCTATTTTCAATAAATTTAGGATTACTAGAAAAATCTTCCGAAATCTTTAAAATATTTCCCATATCATGCAATAGACTTACTCTAATTATAGATTTTCTTTCTAATTTTTTTCCTTCCCAGTTATCTATAATTAGATTACTACATGCTGCAACCCTAAGCATATGCATTTGTAAATTTTCAGGTATACCATATTTTCCATAGATTTCTAAAATGTTCATTTTAATTCCTCACATAAAATTTATTGTTTTATATTTTGTATCTAATATAACATATAAACCGTATTTTCTCAAGAAAAATACTCCAGTATAATCGTTTATTTTTTGTAAAAAAAGCTCTTACATTTTTATGTAAGAACTTTAAATTTATTTATATATCTTATTTTTATTTAATAATCCATTTTTCATAAAAAATTTTATCTTGCCTCAGTAGTTTTATTCTCTTTTTTAAGTAACTCTTTTGGTTTCTCATCAGTTAACAATTCATCTCTTGAAGCTAATAATGCTTGTTTTGTTTTATCATCTAAGTTATTTTCTAGCATTAAATTACATAAAACTTCTATATTATCTCCAAATTTATATTTATCAAATAAATCTCTATGAAGTCCTTTTAATGTTTTGCTCGAAGCCATAAGTGTTTGCAATTCTGTTAAATTATCAAAACACACTTTTTGACCATCTCTTTGTTGTTGCTTTAGGTATAAACCTATTCCTGCCATTTTTCTTAATGCATGATGTGAATTTTCATCATTTACCAAAACTCTACCATTTACTGCTGCATTATGTGCATCTTGACATATACTGTATATAAAATTATTTTCTGAAACCTTACAATTTTCAAAATCTTTAGATCGTATATTCCACATTTCATCTAAAGCTTGAATATCTATTTCTTTTCCTTCTGACGCATATTTTGCCCCAAAAAGAAACATATTTGTCATTTCATATGCATTAGGATCTTTTGCCCAATCAAATTTATCTCTGTTTTCTTTTATCCAATTAAGAGTTCCATTTGCTCTATTATTAAAATCCTGTGCAGATATATTGTCTTGAAAGTTTATACTATATTCCATAAAATTCTCCTTTTATATTAAATAATATCTTTATTATTTACAATATTATTTAAAGTTTTTCATACAATTTTTGGAATATACAAACTAAACTTACAAATTTTAATAAAAAAGTATAAAGAATTTTCATGTTTAACAAAAATTAGAGTGCTGATAATTTTACTTTATCAGCACTCTATTTTTCTATCTGAAAAATTATCTCTAATAACATCAGCATTTTTACACTTTATAATCCTTTTATATATCTATAAACTTCACCCCAATTAGAAACTTCTTTTAAATATTCTCCTTCTTCTAAATCAGTGCCTCTAATTCCTCTAAAATATATTGTTTTTATTTTATTATCTGATAATTTTTTACATGTTGTTGTATTATCATCTATCATAATATCTATATTTTCTGATTTACAAACATCTAATTTTTCAGTTTGTTTCCAATAATATTTATCAAAATTAATATTTTCTCTTTCAAATTTATCTGTTACAATCGTTATCATTTCGTCACTTTCTGTTCCTCTTGCAGAAATTATAATTAGCTCATGACCCATCTGTTTTAATTTTGATAATACATATTTAGCTCCAGCCATTATAACAGCTTCTCTTGAAATATTACCTAAATTTTCAAATATAAATTGTTTTCTTTGTTCTTCTGTCCAATCATATTTATATTGAATTCCATATTTTTCTGAAAATATTTTTCCTTTTCCACTACATTTTTCAATATCAAATATCTCTGCGTTTGCAAGCATTCCTTTTTCATAATCTAACACAACGCCATCAATATCTATTCCTATCTTCAAAGCTATTCTCCTTTAAACTTCATATTCTTGAATAACATTTCCGTCTATATCTTTTAAAATAAATTTGTTTTCATCTAAAATCAAATAACTATTGGTAGTTCCACCCTTTGGTAATGCTATAGAACCTGGATTTGCAAATAAATAATCTCCTCTTTTTTCTATAAATCCTTGATGAATATGTCCATAAATTAATACTTCAAAATCATCATAAGGTATATTTTCAATATTATATTTATGTCCATGTGTAAAATAAATTTTCTTGTTATTAATTTCCATTACTATATGATCTTCTAATTTGAATTCAGAAATCATTTCATCAACTTCTGCATCACAGTTTCCTCTAATAACTAATAATTTATCTTTCATAGAATTTAAAATTTCTGATACTTTCATTGGTGAATATTCTTTTGTTAAATCATTTCTTGGTCCATGATAATATAAATCACCTAAAACAACTACTTTTTCTGGATTCTCTCTTTTAGCTATTTCTTCTATTTTTTCAGCATAATAAGATGATCCATGTATATCTGATACTACTAAAACTTTCATATTTTATCTCCTTTATTATTTTTTGATTATATAATTTAAAAATTCAACCATTAATCTATTATATCAGGGTCATCATGGCATTCTAGTTTTTTATTTAATTGTGGAAGCATACTTTTTAAATCTTCTAAAATTCCTGTATATAATCCTTGAGCTTTTAGATAGTCCGCATCTCTTTCAATTATTTTTAATACATCATATATTCTAATATTACTAATATTAGCACTAGTTCCCATTATATTGTATATATGTTCAAAAGCAGATTTATGTTCAGGATTATTGTTACTATCATATACAAGAGTATCTTCTGAAAGATCCCTAATATCTTTTGTTCTACGGTACACTCTAATAGAATCAAATAATCTATTATCAGGATGTAATTTAAAATCTTCTTCAAAAATACGTAAATTCTCGCGAAACTTTTTTACAGTATCATTATGATATTCAAGAGAAGTATATCTTAACGAAGCATTCAAATTTCCCCTTACATCTACCATATTCAAATATCTTTCAATTGTTGAAAAAGCGCTTTCATTAGTAGGAACTGCTAATGTAACAAGTGATGTAGTATAATTTGTTTTTTCATCTTTTTTATAACGCTTAAAGATTTCTTTAATCCACTCTAAATCTCTCATAGTTCCAGTAACAATTACATTTATACCTGGAAATTCTCTTAAAATTATTTCTTGAATAATATAATAAAGTTCATAAGAAGTTTGATTTGTTTTTACTGCAAAATCTTTATCTGTTATAGTATCAGAAGAATCTGAAATTTCTTCGTGATAATATCTAAACATATCCATATTTAAAATCACAAATTTTTTATCAGGATTATCTGACTTAATTTTCTTTACTAAAGTATCCTTACCAGCACCTGTTGGCGCTCCCAAAAATATCATTTCTGCACTTGGCTTTTCTTCTTCTGTAGGTTTTAATTTATAGTTACTAATAATTTGTGCAATTAATCTAGAATGTGAAGAATTAAGATATTTTATATCTGGATTTATAGATTTTTCAGTTTTAATTATTTTTTCTACTTTGAGTGTTAATTCATCTAAATTATTCATTAATTAAATCTCCATATTTCTTAGTTAAATTATCAAAATCTTCAGCAGTACCATTATATAATTTCTCTCTATCTGCTAAAAGTTTATTAAGTTTTTCATTTAACTCATTATTGCTAGGATCTTTTGAAATCTCGATATTTAACATTGATATTTGGTAATTTAATTTATCAACAATTACTGTAAATTTAATATTATTATCCATAATTTATCCTTTTAGTTAAATTTTGTTTATTATATCATATAAGAAAAAATAGAACAAGAGACAATGCAGTAATACTCTTACTACAGAATAAAAAACAGTAGCACCTATAAAAGTGACTATTAATCCCTCTACCGCACAGAACCTCTAAAAAAGGACTCATTTGTTCTTTCTGGCTCATTCGCCAGTTTTTTCATTTTTATAGCAAAAAATAATGACTTAATCTTTTAAAATTAAGTCACTTTTCTAACTAAATCAATTCCCACTCTTTCTTATTATGCATATTACAATTTATCATATTTTGTACTCACACCTTTAGCTTTATTTACTGGATATTTCTTTTTTGTTTTTTCTAATTTGTTTAATATTATTTCTTCTGGATTTACACCTAATGTTATTGAAAGTTGTAAACAATATGTAAATACATCAGCTAATTCATCATAAACTTCTTGCTTATTAAATTTTTCGCCATCCCACTGGAAACATTCTAATAACTCTCCCGCCTCTATTGAAATTGATTTTGCTAAATTATCTGGTGTATGAAATTTTCCCCACTGTCTTTCTTCATTAAATATCTTTATCTCTTCTACTAATTTATCCATATTCTTCTCCCAAACATATGTAAATTATTTTACTTTACATAATTATCTATAATTTTACTTATAATATTAAATATTTTGTTTAATTTACTGTTTTTAATATATTAAATTATATTTTAATTAATTCTATAATATTTACTCATTATTTTCAATTTTTAATTTTTCACCTACATAAATTAAATTGATATCTTTTATATTATTCAGTTTTGCTATGTCTGCTACTGTAGTTTTAAATCTTAAAGCAAGCTGGCTTAAAGTATCTCCTGCCTCTACTGTATATATTATATGATTTGTTTGATACTCTACTTCATTTTGAGGATTTCCATTAATTGGAACTAATACTTCTTCTCCTGGAAATATTAAATTTGGATTTTGAATTTTATTTAATATTACTAATTCTCTTACTGTTGTATTATACATTCTTGCAATACTGCTAAGAGTATTTCCTCTTTTAACTATGTACTCTCTGTCTTGATTAAAGTTTTCACTATTTCCACTTTCTGGAATCTGAACACTATCATTTAAAAATATATCATTTGTAAACCTATCTCTATCTACAAATCCTCTTATTCCGTCTATTTCTCCTCTACTTGTATATTGAAAGCCCTCCCAAAATTCCCAATTAGTTTGACTCGGAACTTCAATTCCATATTCTGCAATCCAAAGAGGATATTTTTCTGAAAGAGATGCACTAAAAATATCTCGTGCATCAGATGCATTACTATATATTATAACTTCTTTTCCAGTTTTTTCTTTTAATCTTTCTAAAAAAATTTCAGAAATTGTATTTATCTCTTCAATACTTAAACTACCAAAGACTTCAAAGTCCATTGCAAGCTTACAATCTGGAGTAGTATTAGATATAACTGACGCAAAAAAATCTGCCTGCTCTATTGCTTCTTCTTCATTTCTTGCAGTCAGAAAATGATAAAAACCTACTTTTAATCCATTTGCTTTTGCATTGTTGTAATTTATCCTAAAATACGCATCTATAATATTCGTTCCTTGACTTGATTTTATATAAACTACATCAATTCCGCTATTTCTTACTTCTTCATAATTAATATAACCTTGCCAGTTACTAACATCTATTCCTTCATATATTGTACTACTAGATGCAACTGTAGCAAATACACTTATTGGTAAAAAAGCAACTATCAAGGTTATCATTAAAATTGTTTTTAGTCTCATTTGTATAACCTCCAATCATACTATTTTTATACTATTTATAGTATGATAAAAAATTATTCCCTGAAACTTGTTTATCTTAAATCCTATTTTCTTTATACCATTTAGCAAAAGCACTCATTGAATTTGCTAATTTCTTTTCTCTTTCTTCACTTCTTTTTGCTCTTTCGCTATCCGTCATTTCTGCTAAAGTTTTTGTATAATTTTCTGGTATAAATATGTACCATAAATCAGACCATTTCTTATTTGTATCGTTTCCTAAAACTTCTTTTGATAAAGTTCCTTTATGTAATCCTTCAAATTGATATAATTCTTTTCCATCAAAATAAGATAAGCACTCTTTAAAAGCACAATTTCTATTTTCTTTTCCTTCCATTAGTTTTAATATTCCATCTACACCAATAGTCTCTAAAGAAAAATTAACAAAAGACTTTGGAAAACCTCCAAGCTCATCTATAAAAAAACCACTATCTAAAGCTATACAAGGTTTCTTTACAATTTCATATGCTTCTCTTACTTTTGCTTCTGATATTTTTCTTATATCTTCACTTCTTGGCTCATCTAATTCATATTCATATATTTTAAAATTCACATCTCTTAAAGAATTTTGAGCTGATGCAATTTTTCCTTTATTATGTGTTACAAATACTATTTCCTGCATATAAAATCCTTTCTAAAAACACTTTTAATTTACAATTTTAATAAATTGCAATTAACTACTATTAAATTTTTTTATAAATAGTTATAAAATTTTCTATAACTCCTAATTAATTTTTCATTTCCTCATTTATATAATCAAGCATTTCTTCAAAAGTTTTAAAATTATACATTGATATCTGATTTATCTCTTTTCTTTCAAAATCAGAATATTCATCATATATTGTAATTACATCTATTCCTGCATTTTTAGCTGCTTCAACTCCCAAAAGAGCATCTTCAACTATTAAACAATCTTCTGGATTTACATTAAAAAATTCCATTATTTTTTGATGTACTTCTGGATCTGGTTTACTTTTTTGCACATCCTCTTTTGCATAAATTACATCAAAATAATCATCTAAATTTGCTTTCTTAATTATATTTTTATTAACAGTTCTGTATTTTTCAATATTAGATTTATGAGTTGTTGTTCCTATTGCTAAATTAAAACCTAATTCTTTTAGTCTACATATTACTTTTTCAGCATCCTTTTTATAGCATACCACATTTTCAATATAATCTTTTGTCATTTTATATCTTAAATTCAATATATCTTCTGCTTCCATATCTGATTTATACTTATTTTTAAGAAATCTACAATATTCTAAATAACAGTCTTCACTACTTGCAAACTTTTTTAATGTAGTATCCCTTTGAACTTGAATATTAATATCGTCAATAGTTCCATCTCCAATTGCTTTTATTAATTTTTCATCTATTTCATTCCAAATTCCAACAGAATCTATTAATGTTCCATCCATATCAAATATAATTACTTTTTTGCCTTTAAACATTTTATTTCTCCTATTATTTTATATATTCTGATTCTTATATTATTTTAATTATTGATTTTATGTTTTTTGTAATTTTAATATTCCTTTAATTCTCAATTATATATTTTTTAATTTCTGCATTTTACTAAATTATTATCTTATACAAATCTATTTTGTTCCAAAAATTCTATCTCCAGCATCTCCAAGTCCTGGAACTATGTATCCATTTTCATTTAATTTTTCATCTATTGCTGCACAATAAATTTGCACATCTGGATGTATTTCTTGCATTTTCTTTAATCCTTCTGGTGCTGCTATTATACATAAGAATTTTAAATTTTTAGCTCCGCTTTCTTTAAGCATTGTTAGTGCATCTATTCCAGATCCTCCTGTTGCAAGCATTGGATCTAATACTATTACTTCTCTTTTTTCTAAGTCTTTTGGTGTTTTATAATAATATTTTACTGGTTTTAATGTTTCTTCATTTCTATACATACCAATATGTCCTATTTTTGCATTTGGCATTACTCTTATTAACCCATCAAGCATACCTGTTCCTGCTCTTAATATTGGTATAAATGCATAGTTATCTTCATTTAATTCTTTAGCTTGCATTTTACATATTGGTGTTTTTATTTCTACATCCTCTAATTTTGCATCTTTCATTGCTTCATAACAAAGAATTGTAGATAACTCGCTTACTATCTCTCTAAATTCTTTTGTTCCTGTTTTCTCATTTCTTAAAATTGATAATTTGTGTGAAACTAATGGATGATTTAATTCTATAACTTCCATGTTTAATTACCCTGTATACAATACAGCCCTTTCTCATTATATTTTTAATATATTATCACAAATTTCTTCAATATTCTACTTAAATTTTAAAATTATTATTATATATAAATTCTTATACAAAATTAAGACTAATAATCTTTCAGGCGGTCAACGACCGCCTGTTTTATTTCATAAAAAAAGAGATATGCGACGAACATACCTCTATACAAGTTCTTGAGTTCTTACGAACTTATAAGTTACTTATATAGTAACTTATATTTTAATTTTATGCAAGTATTTATTTTTCTATGCACATTTATTATATAATGTGATTATTTGTTTATTAGTTTATGCACCTATTGTCATTTATGGTAACAAATATAATACTAAAAAAGGATAATACATACTTTATATTGTATATAAATATTTTAGATAAATTCTAGCCTTAAAGCTTCTAATCTTAAAGCTTGTCCTTCTGTTCCAATTTTAATATGAGTACCTTTAATAGTTTCTTGATCTCCTATATTTTCAATATGAGCTTGAGCCTTTATTGGTTTAGAAGAACTTTCAATTTCAATAGCTTCAATTCGCCTACTTTCTCCTATTGTACCTGCTAAACATCCATTTGAAACATATTCTCCCCAGCCTTTTCCTTCCATATGTACTCTATATTTTATAGGAATATCAGCATAAATTTTAATAGCTTCAATTCTTAATCCTTGTCCTGTTGTTCCTGCTAATTCTCCATTTTCTCTACAAGTTTGCCATCCTATATTTTGAACATGAACCTCGTATTTGATATTATCAGTTTTTCCATTTACAATTTCTTCAAAAGGATAATTTTTTCCAGGACAATCTGTTGCTCCTATATCTTTGTGTCTTAGCACTTTTGAAATATTATATTTCTTTCTTAAATATGATACTAATTCTATTAAAGCTCTTTTTTGAACTTCTGACATTATTTCAATTTCAAAGTTTCCTTCTGCACAAATACCAATACTTGTATTATTATGATTACTTGCATGAGCACCTACTACATTTTCAGGTCTACCTCTATATATCGTTCCGTCCTTTCTTACTAAAAAATGATAACCTATGCATGTCCAACCTCTTTGTTTATGCCAACTATCAACTTGCTCTGGTGTACATGTTTTTGCTGACGCATGATGTAAGAAAATTGTATCTGTTTTTATTCTTTTCTTTAAAACTCCATTTAAGCTATAACTTTTTTCTACTATGTTCATTTCCTATTCCTCCTTATTTTCATTTTGTTTTGTAAAATAATAAGTTATTATTGCTGATGCTATAGACATAAATGCTTCTACACTTATTACATTATTGAATGTTAATCTACATACTGTAAATATTACTGCTAAAGACAATATTGTCTTTACTTTTAATAAATTAGCTAAATTTATTAAAATAGTTTCTATGCATCTTTTCATAGCTCTATCACATTCCTTTCTAAATCTTCTATTCTATGATTTATTACGCTTATTTTTTCCTCTACTACAGGCATTCTTTTAGCAAAATTATTATGTTCTCTTACTTCTCTAGTTAACTCTTCTATTTTTGTTTCTGTTACTGCTTGACTTCTGCTATTGCTTATTAGAACTCCTAATAGAGTTAATCCACCAGTTATTAGTGCTGTTATTATTGTTTCACTCATACTTTGCCCTCCATATTTTCCTTTACTTACTTTCTTCTAAATTATCTACTAAAACTATTCTGTAGTATTTAATGAATTTTCTATATTAACAATTCTTTCATTCAATATGCTTAATCTATTCTTTTTTACTTCTGTTTTAAAAATTACTTCTTGATTAAAAAACATATTAGTTTCCTCTTCATATTGCTCTATATCTAGTAATTTATTTAATTCATTTATTAACTCTATATCTATTATTTCTTCATATGTTGTATCATTTACTATATATGTAGCTGTAATAGGATTTTCATTTAAAAATTGTTTAAATTCGTCTAAAGTTTTATTTTTATACTCTTCTAAATAAATTTGAATATGAAATCCAACACTAATACCATCTATACCATTCCAAGTATCTAAAGCACTTTTTCCTTGTAATCTACTAGATTTTATATTTATAGTATTATTATTTTTCAATGGGCTATTGGTTGATAATGATAATCTGTATCTATATCCTGCATTTGAAGTTACTTCTTGTTTCCAATCTTCTGCTCCATTTAAAACTACTGTATTCCAATTTCTCGCATATTGCCATTTATTATCCTTAAAAACTATACTATCTTTTGCTAATTCATTGCCATATAATTTTTTATTTTCTAATTTTATAGTTAATTCTTTACCTTGATTTTTTATATATACAAAATTATTTGTATCTGGTTTTTCTTCTAATAGAGATAATCTAATTTTACAAGAGCCAACATTATTTTTATCAAATTGAAAATAACTTCTCATTAATTTATTTGCACTTTCATTACTTACATTTGACAAACTTGTTATTTCATTTAAAATAATATCCCCAGCATGAAGATTATTAATTTGTATTGCTGTTATTGGCAAAAATTGACTTTTATCATTATTTTGAACAGCACTTACTAAATTTATAAATCCCCAACCTGACGCTTCTGCAACTTCCACAATTAAATAATATTTTTTATTAGGCTTTATAATATTACTTAACTTTGTAAAAAAATTTTCAAATTTTGTTGCTACACCTGCACTATTATCATAATTAACACTAATCCAATCATCTTCATCTACAATTACATTATCTCCTTTATTATAAATATTTACCGGATTGTAAATATTTTTGTTATAACTACTTATTATTAAATTACCTGTAACACCTTCAATTTCACTTTCTGTTGTTATTGAAGGTTCTGTTCTTTGACTTATTTTATTACTTGATATTTCTGTTACTTTTGCTTTTAACCCTTCTGCTGTATTTTTTACAGATAATAAATTATTTTCTGTACTTATAATCTCTTCTTTTATTAAAAGATTTTTTAATTCATTATAATCACTTATATTTTCTAATTTCTCTTTAAAGTTAGTAGTAAAATTTTCTTGACTCAAGCCTTTTCCACTTTCTTTATTTACTTTACTTTCTAACTCATTATTGATATTTGTTAAGTCTGTTTTTATTGTTTTTTGGAAATTATTTAAAAAAGTTTCATCTATAGCTGGTGGGTTATCATTTCCAAAAGTTGTTTCTTTAAAAGTTATTTCCATTATTTTTCCTCCTTCATATATTTTTCAAGTTCTTCTTTACAATTTAATTTATTTATTAAAAAGTTTATCATTTTATTTTGTTTTTCATTTTCTTGTTTTAATTCTTGATTTTCTTTTGATAATTCTTGAATTGATTTTGTAACTAAAGGCATAATTCTATTTTCATTAATTTGTTTAATACTATTAAACTCACTATTTTCTGGTTGATGTACTTCATAAACAATATTCATTCCTATATCTTCTTCAATTTGATTGGCTGAATATCCTATTTGCTCATGACCTTCTCCTATTGCCATTTTAGTATTTTTCCAATCAAATTCTATATGTCTAATTTTATTTATAATATCTGTAGCATTTATTTTCGTATCTGTTATATTTTCTTTTAATTTTGTATCTGATTGAAAAACTCCATTTATACCAAAAGCACCATAATGAGGCACTACATATTCAAAATAACTTGTTTTATGAGCTATTTGTGCAATTTGCTCACTATCTACATAAACTGAATTGACTAAAGGAATATAATTAGTTTTATCTAAATATATTAAGAAATAAGTAGTTCCATAATAACTCATATAATCTATCATATATGTATGTTCTGTTCCTCTACTATGCATACAATATCCTTTTGCTCCACCAGAACTTGCGTATACATTATATGCATCTACTTTTCCTGAATCTATTGTTGTTTCTACATCTTGATTTGTATCTATAATTTTTATCGTTTTATTAACTCCATCAAGTTGAATACCATATTTAGCATTATCTAAAGTAATATCATATCCACTTCCTATCAATAAATTTGTACATTTTATCATATATGAATACATTTGAAATAAACCAATAATTGTTTGCAGGTCTTCTGTTAACTTTAATGAAATAACCTTTTCACTTTGGTTAGGATCTATTATCACATCTGCCTCTAGCGTTTTAGTTGATTTCTTTTTTCCTTCAACTATATCCATCATCGCAACTACATCTGTAACATTTATATTTCCTGACGTAGTCTTAACATGATATACATCTAGTAATTTAGGTGGTAAACTTATATCTCCTCCTATATGTGCTAAAGCTAAATGTACATCTAACATTGTATAATTATATGGTGCATCCTTTTTTCCAGTAATAATTACATTTCCCTTATCATCTAATTTAAAATTGTCCGTTTTTATAATTAATTTATTTCCTTCAATAGTAACAATTCCTTCACCATTTTTTACTGCTAAATTCCAAGATGCCAATATATCTTTTTTGTCTATCTTATCTTCAATTTTTTCTTCAACCTGCTGATTTACTGATGCTGAAATTTCATTTTCATATAATTTTAATGCTGAATTTAATTCATCCTCATCTATTTTTTTATTTAATTCTAAAATTATATTATCAACTGCTAAATTTATAGCACTATTTAACTCATCTTCTCCTACTTTTTCACTTACTGTTAAAGCCATTTTGCCTTCTGACATTTCAATTGCTGTTTTTAGTTCATCTTCTCCAATTTTTTTGCCTACTTCTAACAAAATTTCATCAACAGTCTGCTGAATTATAGAATACATCTCCACACTTGTTGCAAAACGTTTTGTAAAATCATTTAAAACAACATATCTAGCTTTCATATTAGCAACTTGATTTATTATTTCAATATAATTTGTTCCTTCTTCTAAATTAATATCTATACTTTCAAGCTCTTCTACTATTTCATTTTCTAATATATATCTATTATTATTACTATCTAATCCAATTCTTCTTATTACTTGTGCTTCGCCATTTTTAAGTACATATTCATCATACGTCCCCTTAAATTGCTTTAAACTACTTATGCCTAAATCTATTTCTTGATATTCTCCTGTGTCCTCTGCTTTTACTCTTATCTTAATATTTTCATTACTATATTCCAATTTACTTGGATATAAACTTTTGCTTGGATATAATGTTTCGCTTGGAAATAATCCACGTGAAATAGAGTTATTTCCATATATATGTAATTCAGTTAAAGGTCCTTTCATACATTCATCCAATTGTATTTTTGTAAATCCTTTAATCTCGTTTGTTACTTCTGCTACATTCTCAATTTTATGAGTTATACTATCTATATCTAATTTAATTTCAGATAGTTTATCTTCATGTTCTGTTACTTCTTTTCCTAAAAGTGTTATATTTCCATCTACTTGATTAATTCTACTTTCTAATCTTCTAATTTTGGATTTATCTGATTTTTCTCTAGTTGAACTTTCTTGTTTTGCTTTACTTTTGATTTCACTTTTTATACTTGCAAAAAATTTACCACAATAACTTAATTCTCCCTGATATATAACTGGCTTTTTATCAATAATAATTATGTCTCCAACCTCTATAGCAGGATCTATTATCAAGCCTCCCTCAAAAGAATAACATTTAAAATTTTTATAGTAATCATATATTGTATCTATTTGTTCTTGATTATTAATATACATATTATCTTGATTTATCCATACTGTACTATCTTCTGTAGTTCCTTGTTTAAAATCTTGCACACCATCTTCATATGCTATACGGCTTATTTCAAACAATTCACCATACTTAATATCTTTTAAAAATTTCTTATTTAATTCAATATTATTTACTCCAATTTGTTTAAAATATAATTTTCCATCTCTTCCAATACATGCAAAAGCTCCTGCTTGTTCTGCTATATATGAGATATATTCTCTAGCAGTTACTTCATTATCCCATACCAAAATTTCTGTATTCATATTCAAAAAAGAAGTAGAACCGTAGTTCTACTCCTGCTTGCATACATATATCTTTTGCAATATCACATAACCTAGCTGGGAATGTAACTCTAGCATTATAATTAAAATTAAATTTTGGCATATAATCTATTAATTCAAATTCTACATTATAATTATTAACCTCTTTTTGGGTATCTATTGTAAATTCTCCATATGGTATTTCTTCGCCATCTATTCCTGTTATAATTTTTACAATATTAATATCATTTTTTATTCCTTTTAATGCATCCTTATGTAACTTTATTTTAACTGTCCTTGAACACGTAGAGCCAAAAGAAAATTCATCATTATCGAAAACTTTAAAAGAAGCTTGAAAGTCTAATATATATTTAGGCTTGACTTCAACATCATCTAAAAATATTTTTAATAAATGTCTAGTACTATCTGAATAAATTTTATTTTTATAATCATTACTTGTATTATACATTATTAGCCTCCTCCACTACTCTTTTTTGCTCTTCTGTTAGTTCTTTTTGTACCATATTAAAAGACACTTGCCAATATGATTTGGAAGTGTCTTCATCTTTTCCTGTTTTATGCATTTTTGTTTTTCTTTTACTTACACGAAACTTTGCATTTTCTATCATTCCACCGTGGAATTGATGGTGCTTTAATAGTTACAATCATAGGATTTTTATAAGTAGCTTGACACAATTCTTCTGCCTCTTCTTCTGTTAAACAATCCCAAGACATATTGCAATTTAACATTCCAACAGCTATTGGATTATCTATTAAACTTGCATCAATAATACTTGTATAACTATCACTATCTGTATCTTCTATATCATCATCATATTCACTTGGTGTTTTCATTAATTTACCTTCTAATTTCCATATCATATTTACACCTCCTAACTACATATTGCTTCTATATTTTTACCAGTTTGTCTTTTTATACTTCTTAAATCTTCTAATAATATTTCTCCTAGCTTTGTATTTCCAACTATTAGAGAAACATTTATTGGAGCATTATTAGCTTCTCGATTCCATTCATGATTTGAAAGCACTGTATCAAATGTTTCCATTAAGATACTTTGTGGAGATACTATTTCAGGATTACTTCTTGCTCCTGTATACTCTCCACCAATAAATGCTGTTGCTCTTGTTAATACTCCACCTTTTGCTAATCTTGGCAATGATACATAACTTATTTTTAAGCTTATTGGATCTATTCCAATAACTGATCCAACTGTATTTGCTATAGTATCTATTCCTCCTAAAATAAAGTTTATACTGTCTATTACTCCATTTACCATTTTTTCCATTCCAGATAAAATTGAGTTTATTACTCCTTTTATTGTTCCCCATATACCATTCCATACATCACTAACAACTCTTGATACTGTATCCCATACATTTGACCAAACTTCTTGAATTTTTCCTAAAACATTTTTTATTGTATTTAATATAGTATTTATTATGTTTGATATTGTGTTCCATATTCCTTGAAATATCGATATTATAAACTGTAATATATTATTAAATATTTGTGAAAATACATTCCAAATTGTTTCTAATGTAGTTGATATAAAGTTTACAATTATTTGGAATACTGATGATATTGTTTCAAATATTGTATTTAAAGCTTGTGATATTATGTTCCATATAAATTCTAATGCACTTGATATGAAGTTTATAATAGTTTCAAATACTAATGGTATTCCTTCTACTATCATATTTATAAATTGCAATATAATATTCCATATAAATTCTAAAGCACTTGATATAAAATTTCTAATACTTTCAAGTGCTAATGGTATTGCTTCTACCATTGCATTTATAAATTGTAATATTGTATTCCATATAAATTCTATTGCACTTGATATAAAATTTCTAATACTTTCAAGTGCTAATGGTATTGCTTCTATCATTGCATTTATAAATTGTAATATTGTATTCCATATAAATTCTATTGCAGCTGGTATAAAAGTTACAATTCCTTGAAATATACCTGTTATTATCTGAAATACTGTACTAATACTTTGCATTATAAAATTTCCTATAGTTTCAAATACTTTAAGAAATAAATTTCTTAAATATTCAAGTATCCCTGCTATTTCTTCTATCCTCTTAGAAAAAATATCTTTTATAGTATTCCATAAATTAGTATAAAACTCAATTAATGTACTTACTATTAATTTTACTGTTTGTTTTAGAGAATTCATAATGTTTTCCCAGTTCATTATTACTGCTATAATTAAACCTATTGCAGCAGCTATTGCTAATAATATTAAAGCTATTTTCATATTAGCAAAAGTAAATATTTTACTAAAATCTCTAAAAATTGATAAAATTCCACCAATTGTAGAAATACTAGAAAAAAGAAATTTAATTGCTAACGCAATTGATACTATAGTTTCTGCAATTAAAGGATGTTCGGCAAGCCATTTTAATATATCAAAAAATGCATAAAATCCATCTAATGCTATTTTTCCTATACTTGTTAATCCCTCTAATGTTTTTTGCCAATCTATATTTTCCATATTTTCTGAAATAGTTTTAAATTTTTCAGAAATTTCTTCTAAAAACTCATTAAACCCCTTACTTTGAACTATATTATTTATTGTAGTTATTAAATTATTAAAAGTACTCACAAGATTTTGTATAACTTCATCTGGAACTCCATTAAATTGTAAAAAACCTACAAAAGTACCTATAATATCATTTTGCATTTCAGAAAATATACTTCCTATATCTAACTTTAACTCTTCCATAGTATTTTTTATTTGATTTTTAGAATCCTGAAAATTTTTAACAACTTTGCTAATATTCATATCATCAATTTTTATTTTTAAATCTAAATTATTAAATTCTTTTTGTATTTTACTTATTTGTTTATTTATTTCTGGTACAAGCTTTTTAAATTCTTTTACTGCTCCTTCTATATTTGCTTGTACTAAAATTTCTACTTGTTCTGTTGTTATAAGCCATTCCCCCTTTCTTTTAATTTTTACTATATTCTTACACCAAAAAAGATGGCTACTTATTAGCCATCTTTCTTATCAAAATTTAATATTTATTCATACATTATCAAAATTCTAATTGAAGAACAACTATCATCTGATACTACTTTTATCTCTATAATATCATATCCATTTTTCTGCAGTTGCTCTATCAACTTATTCATCGCTATGGTATATTCTTTATTATAGATAAAATTTCTTTTTTCCAAGCCTAATGTTTTATTTATAAAAAAGCTATCTATTATCAATGCATGTTGCAATCCATCCTTTGGTCTTAAATCTTTTTCAACTTCTTTCCATAATTCTTCTGCTTCTTTTTCGTAATCTTTACTAAATACTCCCATTTTAAATCTCCTTATTATAAATATTCTAATATATGTTATAAATATATATTATTAATTTATAATATTCAAGATTAATTTATGGTTTTATTATTTATATTCTATTACTATTTTGGTTATTCTTACATAAAAAAGACAGCTACTTATTAGCCATCCTTTTTATCAAAATTTAATATTTATTCATATATTATTATAGTTCTTACTGGTGCAAGATATGCATCTGTAATTTTCATATCTATAATACTATATCCATATTTCTGCATTTTTTCTATAATTGTATTTATCATCATATCATATACATCTGTACAATGGAAAGTTTTACCTGTTATTTTTGATGTATTAGATGCTCCTGATATTGATAATACATGTTTAAACCCGTCCTTCGGTCTTAAATCATTTCTAACATCTTCCCATAATTCTTCTGCTTCTTTTTCATAATCTTTACTAAATACTCCCATCTCAAATCTCCTTATTATAAATATTCTAATATATGTTATAACTATATATCATTAATTTATAATATTCAAGATTAAAGCACTTTTTTGTTATTTATAATCTATTGCATTTGCTTTCTCTTACATAAAAAAGATAGCTAATTATTAACTATCCTTTTTTCTAATTTAAGATTATTTATATATTATCATACTTTCAACTATATACTCATGTGTTACTATTTTTTTTATATCTATTATTTCATATCCTTTATTTTGCATTTTTTCTAAAATAAAATTAATTATTGTATCATCTTCTCCATCAATTCTTGTTAATACATATTTAAATCCATCTTTTGGTCTTAAATGTTTTTCAGTTTCCTCCCATATTTTTTCATAATTTGTACTAAATACTCCCATACTAAATCTCCTTATTATAAATATTCTAATATTATAAATATATATTATTAATTTATAATATTCAAGATTAATTTATGGTTTTATTATTTATATTCTATTACTATTTTGGTTATTCTTACATCAAAAAAGATGGCTACTTATTAGCCATCTTTCTTATCAAAATTTAATATTTATTCATATATTATTACAAATGCTACAGAAAAAGAAGATATTACTGAAAGTTTTATATCTATAATATTATATCCATTTTCCTGCATTTTTTTTACAACAGTATTAATTTTGATATTGCATATATCTGTACAAGCAAAAGCTTTAATTGTAGATTTTGATATTTCAAATTGTCCAACTATCGATAATACATGCTTAGATCGGAAGAGCGTCGTGTAGGGAAAGAGTGTTTGGACTCGTGTAG
>CAMSWH010000006.1 GCA_947064765.1 uncultured Clostridium sp. | reverse complement strand
AGATTGTCGTAGGTGACTGGAGTTCAGACGTGTGCTCTTCCGATCTGTAATTGTAATATAGAGTCTTAGACATAATTTTATATAGCAAAAATAAAATGGCAGAATTATTTAATAAAATATAAATTAATTTACATAAAATGGTTGAAAAATAATACAAAATCTGGTATAATATAGAATTAACTAGGAGAATAAAAAGAAAGGTAAGGAGATAATATAATAATGGAGAATTTAAAATATTTTGATAAGTTTTATATAGATAAAGAAAAAGATATTGTTGTAGAACTTTACAAAAATAGCAAAATAAAAGATGAGCTTACTTATATTATAAGAACTCCTAATCATAAAAGTGGAAATCTAATCACTAATTTAGCAAAATTATGTGGTTTAGAAACAATTAATGATGAAAATGATTTGAAAATAATAAAAGATAATATACCTGCTTCAATAAACGGAGATAATGAAGAGGTATATATTTTTAGGCTAGCAGGAATGAAAATAGCTAATATATATAATAACAGAATTGAAGTAAAAGCAAAAATGCCAGCTATAACAAAAACATTAATGTCACAAACAAAGGATTATAAGTTTGATATAAGCAAAACAATAGTTAAATCATACATTCTAAAAAAATCAAAATTTAGAACAGACTTACACACACACATGAATGCAAATTTATCACCAGATGTTTTAATATCACTTGGAATAGCAAATCAACTTAGATATCCTTTATATTATATAAAGAAATTAAATTTAAAATTAACAGAAAAGCAAGAAAAAGCAATATATGAAGATAGAAAAATTGCTGAAAAACAATTTGAAAATTCAGAATTAGTTGGAAAGTATTTAACTAGAAAAATAGATGATAATACATTTATAAATTTTGCAGATTTAATATTAAATAACTTAGAAAATGCAGAACAAAATATTTTAAAAATAAGAACAAGTTTAGCATTATTAAAAGATGGGCAAGCGGTTTTTACAAATCTTGAAAAATTATATATATACAGATATGTGTTCTGCAAGGGAACAAAATCAGAAAATATAATAAAATTAGATAATAAGAAAATTGAAAAAATACCTGAAAAAGATATTGTAAGTTTTGTAAAACAAATGCTAGAAGATAAAAAATCAGGAAGTAAATATGAACATAATACATTAAGACAAGACAAATATTTATGGATAGCTAGAGAATATAAAAAACAAGGAATTTTCTATTCAGAAATAGCAGATACAGATTTGGCAAAAATAGGAGAGCCAGCAATAAAAGTTTTAGAAGATGTACATGAAATCATGCCAAAAATAGAAGAGGAGACAGGAGTACAAATTAGACTTTTATTTGCAATAAGACGTATACCACTAACAATAATAAAAGATCAAAAAACAAGTTCGAATTATTTAAGAGAAAACTTAGATGTTTTAAGAGCAATAGCAAGAAGTCCATATGTTGTTGGAAGTGATTTTATAGGAGAAGAAATAAACGATATTTCAGAACTAAAACCAGTAATAAAAGAACTTGTACAATATGCAGTAACTGAAGATGAAGGATTTACAATAAGAATACATGCAGGAGAAAATGATAGTTTAAGAGATAATGTAGCAAAATCAATAGAATGTATAAAAGATTCACTATTAGAAGGGCAAAAGTTACCTAGATTTAGATTAGGTCATGGTTTATATACAGCAGATTTAAACTCAGAAGAAGGCAAAAAATTAATAAAATCAATGAAAGAAACAGGAGCTGTTTTAGAATTTCAATTAACATCTAATGTAAGACTAAACAATTTAACAGCATTAGATAGACATCCACTAAAAGTATACTTAGAAAATGGAATAAAATGTGTTCAAGGAACAGATGGATGTGGATTTTATGGAACAGATACAATAGATGAACAATTAGCACTTCAAAATTTAATTGGTATAAATGAAGAAGATTTTGCAAAAATGAGAGCAGTAGAAGATGAAATAATAAATCATTCGCAAAAATATTTTAAAGAAAAATCTAAAAAGTTTAAAGAATTTCTTGCAGGTAGAACAATAAGAGAAGCTATGTTAAAAGCTGAAGAAGAAAATTTTGAAAAAAGCAAAAATAATGTAATACCTATGAGAATTAGTAATAAATTAGATTCAGAAGAAAAATTAAAAACAAAAATTAAAAATTTACCAGAAGATAAGATTCCAATTGTTATAGCTGGTGGAAGCTTTAATGCTAAAAATAGAGAAACTATTTTAAGTAGTGAAGGAAAAGAAGCAATAAGAAAATTAGTAGAAAACTTAAATAATGAAAAAGTGTATTTTGTAGTAGGACATAAAATGAATGGATATGAAAAAGCAGTTTTAGATGTAGCAAAAGAATTAAACAAAAAATTTGAAATAAATGCAATAGTTCCTAAAGAAGTATCAGCAGAAGAAATAGATAATCTATTAAAAGAAAATATAAATGGAATTAGAATATCTACTGAAAGAGAAGAAATGGGAATATATAAAAGTTTTAACTATGAGATATTTGAGAGAAGAAACTCAATAGTTGTAGCATTTGATGGAAATTCTCCAGTATCAAATTTAGTTCAAGAAGCTAAAAATGGAAAAGGAAAAGCAAAAATATATGTTAATTCAGAAGTAGAAGCCTTAAAAGATAAAGCTTCGTCATTAGAAGGATATGTAAAAGCCTTTAAAGTAAAAGATAATTTAGCAGAAAAGATTTTAAAAGATTATCCAGAAATTGGAATGAGTAATAAATTAGCATAGAAATATTAAAAATTAATAATAAGCGATATAATTAGTTTTTTTCTAATTATATCGCTTTTAAAATTAGAGATATTTATTAATTTAAAATTTTCTTATATTATTATTTATTAAAGGTAATTATATATATTATCACTTGTTCTTTGCTGGTTGTTTATAGATTTAAAACTATTTTTACAAATATAATTTTTAAATGTTATTATAAAAAATAGAAAAGACAATCCAAACTCCCAAGGCTGCGCATTACTTCGTTCTAATATATATATAATTACTTTTAATTTAATGAATTATTAATTTTAATTTTAAATTAATAAATGTCTCTAATTGTCAAAAAAATGAGACAAGTTTTTAAAAAAATATATTGAATTATTTATATTGTATTGATAAAATATTTGTCAAAGAGAGGTAAAATAGTATGAATACAATAGATGAGAATTTAGATGTAAAAGATACTTTAAAAATAAGTGATAAAAACAAAATACATCTATATTATAAAGTTCAAAGTGTAATAAAGAATGTAAAAATAAAAAAATATATGAAAGAACGTGAATTAATAAATAAAGAAGGAATGTCATTTTGGGGAGGCATCACAGGTAAAAATAATTTACAATTTGAAAAAATGAGAAATATAAAATTAAAGATGGAACTTTTGCAAGCACAAAAAGAAAGAACACCAGAAAAATTTGACTTAACAGAAATGATGGCAGACATATATGCTTGTGCAATAGTAGATCTTGGAGGAAAATTCACTCCAGAAATGAGTAATATATATAGCAATATAAAAGAAAAATATTATTGGGAAAATAATTCAGAAATATCAGACAAAGAACTTTATATGCTTGCTAATGAAAAAATATCTAAAGGAAATTCATATCTACCAGTAATACATAAAGAATCTACAAAGGGAATTTTCGGAAATATAAAAATGCAAACAGAATTTTTAAAGCTAGAAAATAAAAAAATAGAAAATCAAATAATATTAGAAAGAGGCAAGAGCCAATTTGAAACTTTTTCATATGGAGAAAATAATATGCAATTTATAATTCCAACTAACGTGAAAAATGCCAAAAAAAACTTGACAAACGCATAAATTGGTTGTATACTATTTTAGTAACTTTGAAATAAAATTTAATTTGACATATATAAAAAAAGTCACTAAAGGAGGGATTCGAAATGGCACAACCAAAAAGAAGATGGTCAAAAGCTAGAACAGGTGCAAAAAGATCAACATGGAAATTAGAAGAAGAAAATTTATCAACATGTTCACATTGTCATCAACCAGTTAGACCTCACACTGTATGTGCTAACTGTGGTTACTATGATGGAAAAGAAGTAATTGCAAAAAAAGCAAGTAATGACTAATAAAAAGAAAAGAGAAAGACATAGAGATATGTCTTTTTTTGTATTTTAAGGTATTAATGGCAAGTTTTTTACTATTTGGAGCTATTTTGATGTTGTTCATGATGCGGAATGTGGAAGTAGAGTACATAGAAATTGCGCAAGATCCTATTTACAAATTTGTAGATGAGATTGTTGATGTAGATGTGTATCATTATGAAGCACCGACTATATCAGTAACTAGGGGAGAAAAGGAACTTATACTTATAGACAAATCTGGCTCTATGAAAGAATTTATTACAGATCTCTATAGAAATAATATCGAGTTCTTTAAGCAGAATGATGTATGGGCGTTTGACACAGAAGTATATGAAGATGTATCAATTGATAGTGTGGAGTTTTCAGGAGATACAAATTTGTTTCAGACTGTGAATCAGGCGGCAAATGCGGATTATGATACTATTTGGTTATGTTCCGATTTGGAGCATAATACTGGTGAAATTAAATTTTCTGATTTTGGATACCAAATGCAAATAATTGTTTATTCACCTAAGATTTTGAATAGAGAGAAAACAGATAGTGTTGTTGCAGAGTTACAACAAGCGAATCTTAAGATTATTACAATCAATTAAGATTAAATCTGCATTTAAAACTGAATATTGAGGGGAAAAGCAGTAGAGATAAAACTCGAAGTGCAAGTGTTGGTAGCCAAAGTTTACTAACACTTTTTTCCTTTTATTATATATAATAAATCTAACTGAAAATTATAAAATAATATATTGAGAATATTGAAATCTAAGGGAAACTCTAACGAAAGAACTATGCTACACATAAGTTAGTGTAAAATAGTTTCAGGTTAATAAAATAAAAAATAAGATACCAACAAATTAATGTTAAAATAAATTTATAAACTGAAATTTTGACGAAAGTTTGAGAAATCTTATGGAAAATATTTTTTATAAAATTTTCCCCCAAAAAATTGACACTATCAAACATAATATAAAGTTTGACAATCTTATGTAAATATGATATAATAAGATAAGCTTGAATTTTTTTGAAGCTGCAAAATTAAGCCCTTATATAGAAATTTCTGAAAAAAACATTAAAGGAGGAACAATTATGAAATTTTCTTTTACAGGTGTAATCTATAGACCTGAGGCGGAAGTGAGAGAAGGTACTTCTGTTGTGCTGTTGGCGGGTGTCGAAGAAGGCGTATATGCTGTAGATTTTGGAAGGAAGACGATTGAATTCATGGAGCGTAGCAACTTTGAGGTAGCCAAAAGGTTCTTCTCAGAATATATTACAGCAAAAAACCTATATGAACCCCCTGAATTCACAGAGAGAGACCTCAGAATGAATCGCAAATTTCCGGGTGTAAAGTCATATCAATGTGGAAGCATTATTGTGTTTGATTCTAAGATAACAAAACGGAGCAAAAGACTGGTAATGGAATATATAGATATGACAAAAGGAGAAATTCCGGAACACGATCATGGCGAGGAACAGTGCATTGAGGTATATCTTTCTACAACGGCACCGTATCGTGGGGAATTCTGTGATATTGGAGAATCGCACAAGCCGTTTTGCGACAAAATACTTTCGGTAAAGATGTATCTGTAGAAAGCGCGGCGCACATAGAAATTAAAATGTGCAAGATAAGAGACGAGAACTCAGAAACAGAACTTTTTCTGAGAGCTCGTCTCTTCTGTTATATAATAGGAAAAATACTTGATTTATGTTAGCAAGTTTGGTACCAAATTGTTCTGTAAATTCTATTATATAAAGACTTAGGCAAATTTTGTACATTTTTTTAGTTGTGCGAAGCAAGCTACACATAAGTTATGCACACGAACATTTCTTAGCTGTGTTGTATGAAACGAAGTGAATTATAGATAAGATATATAGAGGAAAGACGAGAACATTTGAAGTTAGTTTTGTCTTTTGCAATTTTTATAATGTCCTCTTTTGTTCCATAATATTTATATACAAATCTTATAAATTTATATAATATAAAAATTAGTTCAAAATATTGATAATAAATGCTTAAAATGATATAATCTGGGGAAAAGGAGTAAAAAATGGAAGAAAGAATCGATAAAATAAATTACTATTTAGATATAGCTGAAACAGTAGCATCAAGATCTACTTGTTTAAGAAAAAAATATGGAACGGTAATAGTAAATCATGACCAGATTATTTCAACAGGATATAGCGGTGCTCCTAGAGGAAGAAAAAATTGTTGTGATTTGGGATATTGCACAAAAAAGAAATTACTACCAGAGCAAAGACATGGTGGATATGATGCTTGCAGATCAGTACATAGTGAACAAAATGCTATTATAAGTGCTGCAAGAGAGGAAATGATGGGGGGAACACTATATCTTGCTGGATATAGAACAGAAAATCATGAATATGAAAAAGGTGCAGCTCCATGTTTAATGTGTAGAAAATTAATAATAAATTCAGGAATTGAAAAAGTAATTGTAAGAGTTAATAAAATAGAATATGTTACTTTTTATATTAATGATTGGATTGAAAATGATGAATTCTTAAACGGTCAATTAGAGTATTAATATAATATTTAGAAACACTGTTATAATTAAATTATATAGAAATATAAAGTACAATATAATTGAATTGTACTTTAAAGAGGGATAAAATTGAAAGAAAAACTTTTAGAAAATAGAAAGTTAATAGATACATTAATATTAATATTGGTAGGTTGCATTCTTTGTATACCTTTATTAAATTCAAATGTGAATGTTTATTATGATGATGGAATTCAACATATAGCAAGAGCATTTGGAACATATGCAAGTATTACAGAAAATGGATTATTTCCAAATGTAATATCTTCATTTACAAATGGTTTTGGATATTCTTGGAATTTATTTTATGGTCCACTATCGAGTTATGGAATAATTTTGGTAAAACTTATATGCAATAATTATTTAATAGCATATAAATTATTTGTTTGTATAGCTTTAATTTTATCAGGTATGACAATGCATAAATTTATTTTCGGAATTACTAAAAATAATGATTCAGCGCTTTTAGCTGGAATTCTTTATATGAGTTTTCCGTATCATTTAACTGATTTATATTCAAGAAATGCTATTCGGAGAATTTGTATCTTTTATTTTCATACCACTTGTATTTTTAGGATTATATAATTTATTATATACAACTGAAAATCATTATTATTTGAGTTTTGGAGCAATACGGATTAATTTTAACACATAATATTTCAACCCTAATGGTAGCAATTTTTGCAATATTATATTTAGGAATAAATTTTAAAAAAATTAAAGAAACTAGGGTAAAAAAGGGATTAATATTAAATACTGTATTTATTTTAACAATATCAAGTTTTTTCTGGGTACCATTACTTGAAACAAAATTTTATACAGATTATCAAGTTTATGAAGATGGAATGATGGCAACTACTGAGAATACAGCAGGACATGCCTTAAATTTTACTCAACTATTTGTTACTAAAAATGATGGTTCATATGTATTTGAACTTGGACCACATATTATTGTAATGGTAGCCTTTTCAATAATGGCAATTAGACGTATGAAAGAAGATGATAGAGAAAATTTTGGTTTCTTTTTAATAGTTACAGTTATTAGTTTGTGGCTTTCAACAAAATACTTTCCTTGGAAATTACTTTCTAATAAACTGTGTATAGTGCAATTTCCGTGGAGATTTTTGATGATGGCTGGATTTTTCTTAAGTACAGTATGTAGTTTAACAGTATTCAAATTAATCAAAAAGTTTGGAATAAAAGATGTAGCTATAATTTCTCTAGTAACAATATTATATTTAGTAATATTTGTAGAAAATATACCTCAAGATGAAGGAATTGAAGATATAAACAATTATACATTAGGTCAAATGTCTGGAAGTGAGTTTGAAACTGTTGCAGGAACAGCTAAAGCAGAATATTTACCAGCAAAAGCATACAATAATAGATTTTATATAGCAACTAGAGAAAAAGCTTTATATGTTTTAGAAGGCAAAGCTTTAATAGAAAATGAAAATAAAAATGGAAGTGAATTTGTAGCAGATATAAAAACATTAGATTCAGAATATACAATATTTGAATTGCCATATATATATTATCCAGGATATGAAGTAAGATTAGATGGTATGATTATAGAAACTTTTGAAACACAAAATGGATTTATTGGATTTGCAATGTCAGATAAAGATAATGCGCATTTAGAGGTAAATTATGTGGGGACAAGATTAATGAGGATTTCTTTAATAATTTCATTAATATCTTGTTGTGCATTTATTATATATGTTTGGAAAAAACATTAATTTGAAAGGAGAAAAAAATGTCTAAGCCGATAGTAGCCATAATTGGAAAACCAAATGTTGGAAAATCAAGATTTTTCAATTATGTCGTAGGTCAAAGAATTTCAATAGTAGAAGATACACCAGGAGTTACAAGAGATAGAGTTTATGCTGAGACATCATGGAGAGATAGAGAATTTACATTGATAGATACAGGAGGAATTGAAACAGAAACAGATGATGTAATACTTTCTCAAATGATAGAGCAAGCAAATATTGCAATAAGCGTTGCAGATGTTATTTTGTTTATGACAGATATAAAACAAGGTGTTACAGCTGCTGATAGTGAAATTGCTATGATGCTGAAAAAATCACAAAAACCAATAGTTTTAGCTTGTAATAAATCAGATAGTTATGGAAGTATGCCAGCAGAAGCGTATGAATTTTATAATTTGGGGATAGGAGATCCACATCCAATATCTGCGGCAAATGCAATAGGTATTGGAGATTTATTAGATGCAATATATGATAAATTGCCACCTAAAATAGATGATGAAGAAGATTGTGAAAGAATAAAAGTTGCAATAATAGGAAAACCGAATGTTGGAAAATCATCACTTGTAAATAAAATATTAGGTGAAGATAGAAGTATAGTAAGTGATATTGCAGGTACAACTAGAGATGCGATAGATTCAGAATTTGAGAATGAATTTGGAAAATATACGTTTATAGATACTGCTGGTGTAAGAAAAAAAGCAAAAGTAAATGAATCTATTGAAAAGTTTAGTGTAATGAGAACACTTTTTGCTATAGAAAGAGCAGATGTATGCTTAGTTTTAATAGATGCTCTTGAAGGAGTAACTGATCAAGATGCTAAAATTCTTGGAGAAGCTCATGAAGCAGGGAAAGGAATTATAATTGTTATAAATAAATGGGATGAAGTTGAAAAAGAAACAGGAACTTTAGAAAAATACAAAAAAGAAGTTTATAATCAAATTTCATATGCATCATATGCACCAATAATATTTATATCTGCTAAAACTGGACAAAGAGTAAATAAATTATTTGAAATGATAAACAATGTTGCAGAACAAAACTCAAAAAGAATATCAACAGCAGTAATAAATGAAGTAATAAATGAAGCAATAGCTGTGGTACAACCACCAACAGATAAAGGTAAAAGATTAAAGATATTATATGGTACACAAGCTTCAACTAAGCCACCAACATTTGTAATATTCGTAAATAATAAAGAATTATTTCATTTTTCATATCAAAGATATTTAATAAATTGTTTTAGAAACAATTTTGGATTAGAAGGAACACCAGTAAGATTAATAATAAGAGAAAAAGGCGAAAAAGATACCTAATTAGTTAATAGGTTAATGAGATTTAATATAAAAAATTTTTAGTATGAAAATATTGTAATTACGAATGATTATAATAGAAGTGTTGCATTTATAGATAAAAATAAGTAGTAAAGGAATTTATTTTGGAAGGTATAAAAGAAAAAATAAAAAATAATAAAGATATTATTTTTATTGTTTTGGTTATAATTTTATTATCAATTTTAAAACAATATTTAGTGCAAGGTTTTCCAATAATTGCATATGTTATGGCAGGAGAAGATGATGCATTAATGGTAAAGTTTGCATATAGCATATTAGATGGAAATTGGTTAGGAGAATATGCGTATAATACTTTGATGAAAGGTCCAACCTTTCCAATGCTTTTGGCTTTACTTTACAAATTAAAATTACCATATATTTTTTCTATTACATCATTATATACAATTTCATGTATTGTATTTATGATAGCGATTAGAAAAGCAGTTAAAAATAAATATGCATTTATAGGATTTTTCACTATTTTATTATTTAATCCAATAATGTATGGAAGTAATATAATGCAAAGAATTTATAGAAATTCGTTAATACCATCATTTGCTTTATTAATAACAGGAAGTTATATAGCATTATTTTTGCGAAGAAATGAAAAGACTAGATTTTCTATTGCTTGGAGTTTAATAGCAGGAGTATCATTAAGTGCATTTTATTATACAAGAGAAGATTCAATGTGGATAGTTCCATTTGTACTTTTTATGACATTAAGTATAATTATAGCTAAAATTATTACTGAAAAGAAAATAAATTTAGAATTAATATCAAAAATAATTATTATAAGTATTCCAATAATATGTTTAATATTATTTGGAAAATACATATCTTTAAAAAATGAAGAATATTATGGGTTAAGAACAAAAAATGTTTTAACTGAAAGCAATTTTACAGCAGCATTAAATAGTATATATTCTGTAAAGCCAGAAAAGCGAGTAGATTGTGTAACTGTAACACAAGAAAAGGTTGATAGAATGGCGGATGTATCACCTAGTTTTGCAACTATTGCACCAAAATTACATGAGACAATAGGAAGTTTTGGAAAGTTAGATAGAAAACCAGATGATAGTGAAGTTGAAGATGGATGGGTGTTATGGGCAATAAGAATAGCGGTAATGGAAAGTGGGTATAGAACTTTTGCTGCAGAACAAGATATTTATGCAAGAATATCAAATGAATTAAATCAAGCAATGGAGACAGGACTTTTAGAAAGGCAAAATGTAATGCCATCACCAATGATGTCTCCATATAGAAAAGAATATACATTAGATTTATTAAAGACATTAGGAGAATGTATTAAATTTGTTGCAACTTTTGATACTTTAAGTATTTCAAACAAGGATATTAGCACAGATAATGAAGCACTTTTTGATTATGTAAAAAGTTTTGAAAATATAAGTGGAGAAAGATCATTATATCCAGAAGATTCTAAATATGCAGAAGAATTAGAACAAGAGAAATATATAAAATCACTAGATGTTCGTACAAATATTTTAAATAGGTTAGTAAAATTATATTGCATTTTAGGAATTATCTCAGGAATAATAGGAATTACTTATTATATAGTACTCACTATAACTATAATTAAAGAAATTTATCATAAAAAATATGATAATATTCAAAAATGGATTATAATAAGTGCACTTTTAGGAGCATTATTTACTTTAATAGTAGGAGTATCATATAATCATGTAGCTACATGTTATTCAATTATGTATTTATATTTATGTGGAGCATATCCACTTTATATTGCTTTTTCTAGTTTTTGTGTATATAATGCATTTATAGAATTATATAAAAAAGTTAAAATAAAAACATAATAGAGAATGAATAAAAATTTACAAAAGTTAAAAAACTCTTTATTTAATAGAAAATGCAAATATTTTTCTATTAAATAAAAATTGAATTTAGAAAGGAAGAAAATATGGTAGCATATATAATAATGGCAATTATTGCATATTTAATTGGAAGTGTAAATTTTTCTATACTAATAAGTAAGAAAATGGCAGGATTTGATGTAAGAGAAAAAGGAAGTGGAAATGCAGGAACTACTAATGTTTTAAGATCAGTTGGAAAAAAAGCTGCTGCATTAACTTTAGTATGTGATATATTAAAAGGAGTGGTTTCTGTTATAATAGCTATAATTGTAGGAAAAATAGCTAAAAACTATAGTCCTGCAATATTAGTAGAAATAGCGGCGTTTATGGTTATAGTAGGACATACTTTTCCAGTATTTTTTGGATTTAGAGGTGGAAAAGGTGTTGCAACAAGTTTAGGATTAATTTTAATAATAAATTGGAAAATAGGATTGATTTGTCTTGTATTTGGAATATTATTAATTGCAATAACAAGGATGGTTTCATTAGGATCAATTTCGGCAGCAGTATTATTTGCAGTATTAACATTATTTATGAGAGATTGTTATGTAGTTCCTTTTGAAGCAAGTTATATTATTTTTGGATTTATGCTTGCTGCTCTTGTAATATTTAATCATAGAAGCAATTTAAAAAGAATAATTGCAGGAAATGAAAATAGAATTAGTTTTAGTAAAAAAGAAGAAAAATCAGAATAAGTTAAAAAACAAAAGAATAAAGTTTTTCATATAAAAATATATATTATAAAAAGAATAGAATAAAAAAAGAAAAATTAAGGAATTGAGAGATAATTTATTCATTTTAATATAAGGAGAGAATAATTAATGAAAAAAATTGCAATAATAGGAAGTGGAAGCTGGGGAGTTGCATTAGGAATATATTTAGCTCAAAATGGTAATGAAGTAAAAATATGGTCTTTTAATGAACAAGAAAAAGATATGATTAATAATGAAAGAAAATGTATATTTTTACCAAAAGCAACTATACCAGATAATGTAGTATGCTCTAGTGATTTTGAAGAAGTGTTAAATGATGCTGAAATAGTATTACATGTAACACCTTCAAAGTTTGTTAGAAGTACAATAAAAAATTATAAAAATATAATAAAAGATAACCAAATTTTAGTTATGTGTTCAAAGGGTTTTGAATCAGAAACAGAATTAACTTTAGATGAAGTAATAAAAGAAGAGCTACCAAATATAAAATATGGCATACTTTCAGGACCAAGTCATGCAGAAGAGGTATCTTTAAATATACCTACAGCTTTAGTAATTGCTTCAACAGAAGATATAGTAAAAGAGAAAATAGTAGAAGCTTTTAAAAGTCCAACTATGAGATTATATACATCAAAAGATGTTAGAGGTGTTGAACTAGGGGCTGCTTTAAAAAATATAATTGCTTTTTGTGCAGGTGTAGGTGTTGGTTTAGATTTAGGAGATAATACTTTTGCAGCACTTTTAACAAGAGGATTAGTTGAAATAAGTAGACTTGGAACAGTAATGGGAGGAGAAGAAAAAACATTTTATGGTTTAACAGGCTTAGGCGATTTAATAGTAACTTGTGGAAGTGTGCATAGTAGAAACAGAAGAGCTGGAGAAATGATAGGAAAAGGATTTTCTATTGAAGAAGCTAGAAAAGAAATTGGAATGACAATAGAAAGTGTAGATAATATTGATGTGGCATATAAACTTGCAAAAAAATATAATGTAGAAATGCCTATAGTAAATGCAGTTTATGATGTTTTATATAATGGACTAGATCCAAGATCTGCTGTAGAAAATTTGATGACAAGAAATTTGAAAGAAGAATAATTTTACTAAAGTATAATATGGAAATTATGATTTCAGATAAAATTTGTAATATATATTTAATGGAGGTATAAAAATGGATTTTTTAAATAAGTTAGGAAAAAAAGCAAGTGAGACATATCAAGCAACAAAAGAAAAAGCAACTACAATTTCAGAGGAGTTAAAATTAAAATCAAAGATTAATTCTTTAGAAGAAAAAATATTCGAGATTTATGCAGAAGTTGGCGAGATTGTTTATAATGAAATAAAAGATGGAAAAGATGTGTCAAAAGAAGAAGTAGCAGTTAAATGTGAAGATATATCTCGAAAGAAAGATGAAATTTCAAAATTACAAGCAGAACTTTTAACAGTAAAAAAAATTAAAAAATGTGTAAATTGTGGTGTTGAATTAGAAATTGAATCGGAATTTTGTTCAAAATGTGGTAGTAAGCAACCTAAAATGGAAAAAGTTGAAATAAAAAAAGAAGAACCAACAGGCGCAAAAGAAGCAGAAGTTATTGAAGTAAATAATGTTACACCAGAAACAGAAAATACTACTAATGAAAGTAGTAATGAAGATATTAAAGAAAGCATTGATAATGATCAAGATAAATAAAGAGGAAGGCAATAATTATGAGATTAGTGGTTCAAAGAGTAAAAAATGCTAAAGTAGATGTAGAAGGAAAAACAGTTGGCAAAGTAGATAAAGGTTTTATGGTTTTATGTGGAATAACACATGAAGATACAGAAAAAAATGCAGATTTATTAGCAAGAAAATTATGTAATTTAAGAGTTTTTGAAGATGAAAATGATAAAATGAATTTATCTTTAAAAGATGTAGGAGGAGAGCTTTTAATAATTTCACAATTTACATTATATGCAGATGGTATGAGCAGCGGAAATAGACCAAGTTTTATAGCTGCTGCAAGACCAGAAAAAGCGGAACCGTTATATAATTATTTTTTGAAGAAATGTGAAGAAGAAGGAATACATGTAGAAAAGGGAATCTTTGGAGCAAATATGCAAGTATCATTACTTAATGATGGACCTGTAACAATAATTTTAGAAAAATAGTGTTAATTAGTATAATAAGTTTAGTAGGGATATCTTTCATAGATGTATTTTATAAGGTTATTTAAGTTTTTTTCAGTAACACAAATATAGACATCTTTATCAAGACTTATCCATAAGTTAATTTTAAATTTATCATTATTGTCAATAAAACAGCTTATAATATCTATCATATCTATAGGATTATCATATTCTTTTGAATAAGTTAAATTATCAGTTAATTCAAAATTCTTAGAATAATATTGCTCTAAGAATTTTTTTATTTCACCATTAATTTCACTATAAAAATTTATTGAAGTTTTCATTAAAAAATCCTTTTACTTATAAAATACTTTGAAACTTATAGTACAAAGTTATTTTTGTGTATTAAATATTATTTGTTTTTATTATTCACTAAAAAATATATTTTATTCTATATTATAAAATTATTAACATAGAAGTTTTGTAAAACTTAAAAAGCATAATTTATAAAAAAATAGTAAATACTAGTATAAATTTAAAAGTAATATAGAATTTTGGAGGAAATATGAAAAAAACAAAAATAGGAACTGTTTTAAAATACGCTATTTTAATAATTTTATGTATTATAGTTTTAACTGGTTGTACAATAAAAAATGATGAAGAAAAAAATATAAAGGATAAGACAAATGAAGAAATAAATTATTTAGAGGATGAGATATTTACAGTAGTAAACAAATATATAAAAGGTGAATATACAGAAAATAATAAAATAAATTGGAAAGATATGAATAAAGATATTCAAACAATAAATAATTCTTTGGATACAATAATGTTAGATTTATCAGAAGTTGATATATCAAATGATGAATTAATAAATTTTAGAAATCAAGTTAATGATGTAAGTATAGCTATAAACAATGAGGATGCAACTAATTTTATGCAAAAAATTAGTTATTTATATTCTTTATTACCAAATTATTTAGAAAAATATTCAGAAGAGAAAAATAAAGTAAATATTATGAAATTAAAATCTTTAGTTTTATCAAGTTTATCATATGCAAATAGTTTACAATGGGAGGAAGCAAAAAGTACAGTAGGATTAGCTGAAAGTAAATATAAAGAAATGATGGATGATGTTGATTACATGAAAGAATATTCTTATAACTTAAATAAAGTGTATATACTGCTTGGAGAATTCAAAAATGCAGTTGAAATTGAAGAATTGGAGTTATGTAAACAAAAATATATAAATTTTATAGAAAAAATAGGAGATTAAAAATGGGAGCTAAAATGCTCCCATTAAATTTTACTATTCATTATCAAGTTCAATTAATTTTTGTACAATTTGTACAGCATTAGAAGCTGCACCTTTTCTAATATTATCAGCTACGCACCAAAAGTTAATTCCAGATTCAACACTAAAATCTCTTCTAATTCTACCAACAAAAGATTCGTCATGACCAGTAGCATTAATAGCCAATGGATATATATTATTTTGAGTATCATCTTGAACAATAACTCCTGGAGCATTTGAAAGAACTGTTTTTAGTTCGTCTAAATCAAATTTTTCTTCAAATTCAACATTAATAGATTCACTGTGAGAGTTTATAACTGGAACACGAACTGTTGTTGCAGTTATTTTTAAATCAGGACGTTTTAATATTTTTCTAGTTTCATTTATCATTTTTTCTTCTTCTTTAGTATAACCGTTATCTAAAAAAGTATCTATATGAGGAAGACAGTTATTAACGATTGGATATGGGAATTTCTTAGGTTCTTCTCCTTCAAGTCCTCTTTCTAAATCTGTAACTCCATCATGACCAGCTCCTGAAACAGCTTGATATGTAGAGTAAACAATTCTTTTAATTTTATATTTATCATCTAAAGCTTTTAAAGGGATGACAGCTTGAATTGTTGAACAATTTGGGTTAGCTATAATACCATGATTATTTTTTATTTCTTCTGGATTAACTTCTGGAACAACAAGTGGAACATTAGGATCCATTCTAAAAGCGCTACTATTATCAACTACAATACAACCTGCTTGAGATGCTATAGGTGCATAATGTTTAGATGCTTCTCCACCAGCTGAGAATATAGCGAAATCAAATCCTTCTTCGAAAGAATCATCTTTTAATTCTTTTACTAAACATTGTTTACCATTGAAAAAGAAATCTGTACCTGCTGATCTTCTTGTTGCAAAAAATTCACATTTTGAAATAGGTAAATTATATTCCTGTAAAATTTCAACTACTTTTCTACCAACTAATCCAGTAGCTCCAACAACAGCTAATTTATATTCTTTCATATTAATCCTCCTTAATATATGAAATCTTATATATTATATAAAATAAAAAATTATATGTTACTTTTTATAGATTGATTAAAACTTTATTTATATTCTGTATTACTCTTACATTATATTCTAAAAAATTGAATTTGTATATATATATTTAAAAGTTATAGTATAAGTAAAAATAGTAAGACATTGTTTCTTTGAATTCTTGGAAAGAAGAAAACATATCAGAGTAACTTTCTATATATACATCATAAAGTTCTTTATCTGAAAAATAATCATTTATATTAAAGTCTTCAAAAGAGTCATTTGTAGAATTATTATTATTATTATTATTATTATTATTATTATTATTGTATTCTGGTGTGAAAGTGTTTGCAGGTACATATGTTGATTTATTATTATTTATTATTGTTCCAGAATTTTTATTTTTTGAAAAAAGGTCAAAATTGTGAATTGCCATTACGAAAATAAAAATATATATAATAAAAATTAATAGTAATGCTTTTATTTTAGTAGCAAAGGTCATTTTATCAATAGAATTCACTATATTATCTGAAAATTCATCATGTATATTTTTTTGAGTACTATAATTTGAACTTGGTGTTTTTGAACGATGATAATTAGTATAACGTTTATCATAATCACCAAAATCTGAATGAACTGTATTTCTGTAATAATCGTGATATGAATATGAAGAAGGGTTATTATATTTTGGCGGAGTATATTCATAAGTTATATCAGTATTTTGAGGTGTAATTTCTTTATCATATTCAGCTCTAGTAGTAGGATTAGATAAAATATCATATGCGACATTGATTTCTTTTGTTTTTTTCTCAGCAAAAGTTTTGTCACCTTGATATAAATCTGGGTGATATTTTTTTACTAATTTTTTGTATGCATCTTTTAATTCTTCTTGTGAACAATTTTTATTAACACCTAATATTTCATAATAATTCATTTTTATGTATTTAATCTAATAATGATTAGTTCCCTTTCATAATATTTACAAATATATATTAATTATAAATAAATTTTAGAAAAAAGTAAATGAAATTCTTTAAGTGACTATCTAATTTGAGAAATTAAAATATTTATATTAGATTACTATAATTAATATTTTAAATAAATGTAATAAGCTACTATAAAAACATAACGTAACTTAATTTTTTTGCTACTTGAAAAAGTAGTTAAAATGTTATAAAATAAACAAGTATTGGAGGAATTAAAAGTGCAAGAAAATCAAGAAAAATTTATTGAGCTAGTAAAACAAAAAAATGAAGGTAAAGATTTGAAATATTCTATTTTAACAATGGGATGTCAGTTAAATGAAAATGATTCCGAAAAAATAGCTGGAATGCTTGAAAAAATGGGATATTCTGGAATAGATGAATATAAAAATGCAGATTTAGTTATTTTTAATACTTGTTGTGTTAGAGAAAATGCAGAAGAAAGATTATTTGGGAAAATTGGAGAAATAAAGAAAATAAAAGAATCAAGAGATGTTATTTTAGCAATAGGCGGTTGTATGATGCAAGAAAAAAATATGCTAGAAAAGATTAAAAGCAGTTATCCTTTTGTTAATGTAATATTTGGTACACACACAATGCAAAACCTTCCAGAAGACATTTATAAAAGTATTATAAATAATGAGAAAGTAAAAGACATTTTAGATATAGATGGAGAAGTATATGAAGGTTTACCTATAAAAAGAAATAGTAAATTTAAGGCATCAGTTACAATAATGTATGGATGTAATAATTTTTGTACATATTGTATAGTTCCATATGTAAGAGGAAGAGAAAGAAGTAGAGAGCCAGAAAAAATTTTAGAAGAAATAAGAGATCTTTCAAAAGAGGGATACAAAGAAGTAACACTTTTAGGACAAAATGTTAATTCTTATATTGGAAATGATAAAATAAAAAATTTTGCTGATCTTTTAAATGAGGTTTGTAAAATAGATGGTATAGAAAGAATTAATTTTATATCACCACATCCAAAAGATTTTACAGATGATGTAATAGAAGCAATAGCTAAAAATGAAAAAATAACTAGAATAATTCATTTACCATTACAATCAGGAAATACAAAAGTACTTAAAGAAATGAATAGAAAATATACAAAAGAACAATATTTAGAATTAGCAAACAAAATGAAAAATAAAATTCCTAATATAGTATTTTCAACAGATATTATTGTTGGATTTCCAGGAGAAACAGATGAAGAGTTTGAAGATACTTTAGATGTTGTAAGAAAAGTTAATTTTGAACAGGTATTTATGTTTATATATTCAAAAAGAGAAGGAACAGTTGGGGCAAACCGAGAGGATCAAATTCCAGAAGAAATTAAACATATTAGATTTGATAAATTAAAAGAAGTTTATGAGTCAAAGGTAGACGAAAATAATGAAAAATATTTAAATACTATACAAAAGCTATTAATAGAAGGCAAAAGTAAAAATAACGAAGAAATGCTAGAAGGAAGAACAAATACAAATAAAGTAGTTATATTTAATCCAAATGAAGAAAATAAAATAGGTGATATTGTTTCTGTAAAAATAACAGAAACACATAAATGGTATTTAAAGGGAGAAATAGTATAATATGAAAGAAGCTACTCTTACTCAAGAAGAAGTAGATATAGTAAACTTATATTTGAATGATAAAAAATCAATGAGAGAAATAGCTGATTTATATGAAGGATATGGAAGAACAAAAATAAATAATATAATAAAAAGATATGCTCAAATGAGTGAAGAAAATTTATTGCAAGTTCAAATTAGAAAACTAAGTTTTAAATATCATAAAGAAATAGATGAAAGTCAAGAAGTAGGAGAATTATCAGAAACTCAAATACAAACTGCCTATAATGAAATTATAGAACGAAGAAAAAGTTTAACAAAAGTTGCAGAAGAACTTGGCAAACACAGGGATACCGTAAGAAGAGCTATTATAGAATATTTAGATGATCCTAATAAAATAAAAAGTTTTAAAAAAACTTTAAAAGAAAATCAAAGTCTAACAGAAAGTAAATATTTTAATAATGAAAATTTTAACGATTTAACTGATGAAGAAAAGAGAATTAAAATATTTAATCAATTAAATGCAAGTAGAAAAAGAGTTGGAAAACCAGTATATTCAGAAAGATTATTAGATAGAAAATTTAATAGATTGTTAAAATATTTTGAAGAAAGAAATAGCAAAATTACTTACAAAAGTGATAAGATATCAAAAGCAGAAGTACTTAAAATGATGTATGATCATCCAACAATGTTATCTTCTAGTTTAGAAAATAAAATAAAACCAATTGTTGATGCGTTAGATTATAGATTTTTAAATTTTGGTAAAAGTTCTCGTGTGTTAAAATTAAATCCAGCAATATTAGGAGCATCACTTAAACGAACAAGTTTACAATTTAAAATTTTAAAAGATACAGATACTTTAGTATATGCAATTGAAAAACCAATAAATTTAAGAACTTCACCAGAATTTATGTACGCTCTAATAAAAATATGGGAAGCTAATGATAAAAAAGGAACACCATTTCTTTCAACTAAAAAATTATATAGTCTGTATAATCAAACACCAGGAGAAATATGCAAAAGATATGATGTAAAAAAAGATTATGGTGATGATGAATACTTTGATGGGAGATAAATATGGAAAATAAAGAAATTAGTATAGAAGAATATCTTAAAAAAATTGGATTTGATGAGGAAGAATGTTTGAATATTTTAGAATACGCAAGTAATGAAATCGATAGAAAAGCATTACATGAAAAGATAAAATATTTGATTTCTTTAGGATTAGATGCAAGACAAATAAGAATAGTTATAGAAGAAGATATAACGTTTGTAACAGAAGATTTAAAGGTAATAAGTTCAAATGGAAATATTTTAAAACAATACTTAAATGAGGAAGAGATAAAAAATGCAATAGAAGTAACACCAGAACTTTTAAGTATGAAAGAAGGAGAATTAAACCAAAATATTCGTCTATTAAATTTAGTAATTACTAATAAAGAATCACAAAAAATTATTATGCAAGATAGAGGAGAAATTTTAACTTATAAGCCAGATTATTTAAGTGATAAATTTTCATTTTTTATAAATAATGGATTAAAAGATCAAATATTAAAAATAATGATTGAAAATGTAGAAATTTTTGATCTAGAAAATGATGAAATCAACATAGAAGAGCTAAAATAATGCGACTAAAGAAATAAATAATAAATATTATAAGAAGTAATAAATATAGAAAAGAGGATGAGATTATGGCAGAATTATCACCTATGATGCAAAATTATCTGAGTACAAAAGAACAATATAAAGATAGTATTTTATTTTATAGATTAGGCGATTTTTATGAAATGTTTTTTGATGATGCAATAGTTGCATCAAGGGAACTTGAAATAACTTTAACAAGCAGAGCATGTGGATTAGAAGAAAAAGCTCCTATGTGTGGAGTTCCACATCATGCGGTAGAAATTTATATGTCAAGACTTATTGCTAAAGGATATAAAGTTGCTATATGTGAACAATTAGAAGATCCAAAAACTACTAAAGGAATTGTAAAAAGAGATGTAATTAGAGTAGTAACTCCAGGAACTGTTATTGAAACAAATATGCTTGAAGAAAAGAAAAATAATTACATAATGAGTATAGTAAAAAAAGGACTGTATTATGGAATAGGAGTTTGTGACATAAGTACAGGTGATTTTTATGCAACTCAAATAAAGCTTTCAGAAAATAATTTTGAAAAATTATTAGATGAATATGCAAGATATGCACCAGCTGAGCTTGTAGTAAATACAGCAATGGGAAGTTCTGAAAAAGAATTAAATATAATGAAAGATAGAAATAGTACTTTTGTTACAGTAAGAGAAGATAGTAATTTTGAAGAAGATGAGCAAAAGTTATTAAATTTATATACAATAGTAGATGGTTTTGATAAGATAAAAGAAGAATTTAATGATGAAATGTTAATAATTCAAGCTATTAATGGATTATTAAATTATTTTACAGAAACACAAAAAGTAAAAATGGAACATATCAATAAAATCAAAGTATATGAAGTACAAAAATATATGGCATTAGATATAAATGCAAGAAGAAGCTTAGAATTAACAGAAAGAATGAGAGATAAATCTAAAAAAGGTACTTTAATTTGGGTATTAGATAAAACATCAACATCAATGGGAGGAAGACTTTTAAGACGTTGGATAAATGATCCATTATTAGAAGTAAATGAAATAAACAATAGATTAGAAGCTGTAAGAGAATTAAAAGATAATATGATGCTAAGAGGAGATATTATAGAAACTTTAAAAAAAGTATATGATATTGAAAGATTAGCAGGAAAAATATCTTATGGTAATGCAAATGCAAGAGATATGATATCTTTAAGAAATTCATTAAGCAATCTACCAAGTTTAAAACAAATTTTATCTATGACCAATTCAAATATGCTAAAAAATTTATATGAAAAGTTAGATGAACTAAAAGATATATGTAGTTTAATAGATAATGCAATTGTTGAAGAACCACCAATAAGTGTAAAAGAAGGCGGAATAATAAAAAAAGGCTTTAATAAAGAAATAGACGAATATAGAGAAGCTTCAACAGAAGGAAAAAATTGGATTGTAGCTTTGGAAGCAAAAGAAAAAGAAGCTACTGGAATAAAAAACTTGAAAGTAGGATATACAAAAGTATTTGGATACTATATTGAAGTTACTAAATCTTTTTTAGATAAAGTTCCAGAACACTATATTAGAAAGCAAACATTAACAGGTGGAGAAAGATATATAACAGAAGAACTAAAAGAAATAGAAGATAAAATTTTAGGTTCAGAAGAAAAAGTTGTATCTTTAGAATATGAAATATTTACTGGTATAAGAAATGAGATTGCTAAAAATATAGAAAGACTACAAATTTCAGCAAATGCAATAGCAAATGTAGATGTACTTACAAGTTTAGCAGTAGTTGCAGAAAATAATAATTATGTGTGTCCAGCTGTAAATGAAGATGATATAATAGATATAAAAGGTGGACGTCATCCTGTTATAGAGAAAATGATAGATGGTGGAAGCTTTGTTGAAAATGATACATATTTAGATTGCAAAGATACTAGAGTTGCAATTATAACAGGTCCGAATATGGCTGGTAAATCTACATTTATGAGACAAGTTGCAATAATAACTTTAATGGCTCAAATCGGAAGCTTTGTACCAGCACAAGAGGCTACTATAGGAATTGTTGATAAAATCTTTACTAGAGTTGGAGCATCAGATGATTTAAGTAGTGGACAAAGTACATTTATGGTAGAGATGAATGAAGTAGCAAATATTTTAAAAGAAGCAACACCAAAAAGTTTAGTGATTTTAGATGAAATAGGAAGAGGAACATCAACATATGATGGATTATCTATAGCATGGGCTGTTGCAGAATATATAGCAGATAAAGAAAAGATAGGATGTAAAACTCTATTTGCAACACATTATCATGAGCTATTAGAACTTGAAGAAAAAGTTGAAGGAATAAAGAATTATCAAGTAGCAGTAAAAGAAAAAGGAGATGACATAATTTTCTTAAGAAAAATACTTGAAGGTGGAACAGATGAAAGTTATGGAATACATGTAGCAAAACTTGCTGGAGTTCCTAATATTGCAGTTACAAGAGCAAATAAAATATTACGTTCATTAGAAAAAGGTGGAGTAAAAATAAAAGAAGAAAAAGAAGAGAAAAAACAAGTAGAAGGACAATTTGATTTATTTAATATTAAACTTGCAGATATTTCTCATGAATTAGATAAAATAAATGTAAATGAACTTACGCCAATAGATGCACTGAACACGTTAGTGAAATTAAAAGAAATGATAAAATAGATTATAGACATGGGGACGTAGATTTTGTCTAAAAATTTTAGATAAAATTTGCGTCCCTGTGTCTATATAAAATGCGGTAAAATAAGAAAATGTTTTAGTTTATCACATATTATTAATTTCTTACATAAAATATAAAAAAATGAAAATAATTTTATGTAAGGAGTTTTTTATGTGTGGAATTGTTGGAATTGTAAATTATAAAAATAATATTCTTGAGGAAAAAAATATAATTGGGGATATGACAAAAACTATAACTAAAAGAGGCCCAGATGAAGAGGGAATATTTACTTCAAAACATGCAAATTTGGGTCATAGAAGATTAAGTATTATAGATATTGAAAATGGAAAACAGCCTATGAGTTTTAAAATTGATGAGGTTACATATACAATAGTATATAATGGTCAAATCTATAATGCTGAAGAATTAAGAGAAACTTTAAGAGAGAATGGCTTTAATTTCAAAACTCATTCAGATACAGAAGTTTTACTTAAAGCATATGTATTTTATGGAAAAAATGTATGCAAATATATAAATGGAATTTTTGCTTTTGCTATTTGGAATGATAAAAAAGAAGAATTATTTGTAGCAAGAGATCATTTTGGAATAAAACCACTTTATTATTCTTTTAGTGATGAAAATTTTATTTTTGCATCAGAGGTAAAAGCAATATTAAAGCATCCACTGGTAAATGCAGTTTTAGATAAAACTGGGATAGCAGAATTATTTGGAATTGGACCCAGTCATACACCAGGAATTTGTCCGTTTAAAGGAATTGAAGAATTAGAGCCTGCAAATTATATAGTTTATAATAAAGATTGCTTTAGAAAAGAAGAATATTGGAAACTTGAAACTAAACCTCATACAGATGACTTAGAAACAACAAGCGAGAAATTAAGATTTTTAATAAAGGATTCAATAGAAAGACAAATGGTTTCTGATGTACCAATAGGAACATTACTTTCTGGTGGATTAGATTCTAGTATAATAACTAAATATGCAAGTGATTTTTATAAGAAAAAATATGGTAAAAAATTAGATACTTTTTCAGTTGATTATGTTGATCAAGAGAAAAACTTTGTAAAAAGTGATTTTCAGCCTAATACAGATAATTATTATATAGATTTAATGGTTAAATTTTTAGATACAAATCATAAAAAAATAATTTTAGACACACCAGAATTATTTGATACATTAGAAGATGCAGTTATAGCAAGAGATTTTCCAGGAATGGCTGATGTTGATTCTTCATATTTACTATTTTTTAAAAATGTAAAAAAAGATATAAAAGTTGCGTTATCGGGTGAATGTTCAGATGAAATATTTGGAGGGTATCCTTGGTATTTTAGAGAAGATGCATTAAATAGTAATACTTTTCCATGGTCTATAGCAATATCAGAAAGACAAAATATCTTAAATGAAAATATATCAAAACAGATTTGTTTAAATGACTATATTTTAACAAGATACCAAGAGTCATTAGCAAAAGTAGAATTTTTAGATACAGATACTGAAGATGATAAATTGCATAGAAAATTAATATATTTAACTTCAAATTGGTTTATGCAAACATTACTTGATAGAACTGATAGAATGTGTATGTATAATGGATTTGAAGCAAGAGTTCCATTCTGTGATTATAGAATTGTAGAATATGCATGGAATATTCCATGGGAAATGAAAGCATATAAAGGAAGAGAAAAAGGATTATTAAGATATAGTATGGAAGGAATTTTGCCAGAGGAAGTTGTGTATAGAAAGAAGAGTCCATATCCAAAAACACATAATCCAAATTACACTACAATTGTTAAGAAAAAATTATCTAAAATTATGGAAGATAAAAATGCTCCAATTAATAATTTATTAAATAGACAATATATTTTAGATATTATTGAAACAGATGGAAAGGCATTTTCAAGACCTTGGTTTGGTCAACTTATGACTGGACCTCAACTTATGGCTTATTTGATTCAAGTAAATATGTGGCTTGAAAGATATAATCCAAAAATAGAATTATAGAAATTTTGAATTAATTTATTGCAATATGTAGGATTGCTTGAATTATGTTAACAGATATGATATACTATAAATGTTGGTATTAACTAATTTATACATGGAGGAATCATATGAGAGAAATTAAAATTTTAACTTTCATAGACGTTGATTTCCTTAAAAATCGGAAGAAAAACACCTTGGTAATAGGTACCCACAATGGTATCTTTCATGCTGACGAAGTGGTTGCGATAGCCATACTTTGTTTACTTTATGAGGACTATGAAATTATAATAGTTCGGACCAGGGATGCAGAAACATTAGCACTATGTGATATTTGTGTTGATGTAGGTGAAGGTAAGTATGACCATCACCAGAGAGGTTTCGATTTATATAGGGAAAACAACGTTCTATATGCAAGTGCAGGGTTAGTATGGGAAGGCTATGGAAAAAAAATTGTCAAGAAATATTTAGAAGCATATTTTCCAGAGATGTCTGATTTTTGCTTAAAAATTTGGAAAGAGTTTGATGAGAAAGTGATAATTCCTATTGACCTTGAGGATAATGGAAAGAACGGTATCAAGAAAGGCGAAAAAGACAAGAAAGACAAAAAAGAAAGCGAAGGTGAAAACAGGAATAAAGAACATTGCTTCAGTTATATTACAATATTTCGACCTCTTTGGAATGAAGAAAATCCAGATTTTGAGGTAAGCTTTTTAGAAGTCTTACATGTGACAATTTCTATTTTGAAACGGCAGCTTTTAAATCTTATTGCTAATTATGATGTTGAAAGCTTTTTAAAAGAAAGATGGAAAGATGAAAGATATTTTTCTGATAATATCTTAGAAATTCCATCACAAACAACACCATGGCTGAAAAGTGTTGTGAAGTTTAATATGACGGCCAGTGATGAAAAAGAAATTGTTAACTTCGTTATCTTCAAGTATCCTGATGGTGGATGGGCAGCTCAATGTGTACCGCCTTCATTGGAAGAAGAAAATGAGCAACGTATTCCTTTTCCAAAAGAGTGGGCGGGGCAGACGACAGAACTTGCTAACATTTGCAAGGTCAAAGGCGCAATTAGATGTCATAATAATCGCTTTTTTATAAGGGCACAAACACGAAATGACATCATAAAAATGTGCAAATTGGCGGTAGCAGTTTGGCGGTCAGCAGCATAAAGAGAGAATAAAAGAGATCTTGTGAGCTAATCACAGATCTCTTTTATATATTATAGGAAATTGCTATATAATGTTTATAATATACTATGTATTTTATGATTTCCAAAAAGTATTTTGTATAAATTTGTTCAAATCTTTATAATATTTTAATTGTCTTGTTCTTCTTTTTATTAAATAAGCGATATTACTAAAGTATTCTTTTTTAGTAATTTGTTTATTTTTTAATTGGATTTTCTTTTTGCTAATATGTCTAGCAATTGAACGTATATAGCACTTTATTAAACATGTTCTTTTTATTATTAATTTTCCTTTAATATCTTCTGGATTTAAAAATCTGTATATATGCTGACCTTCTAAAATCCATGTAACAGGTTTATTAAAGTTATTTATGTATTTTATTATTTCACAATAATATTCTTTAAAAAATTTTTCGTTATTTTGATTGGGGAATTTTTTTTGTAAGATTTGAGATATGTTTTGCGTTTCTTTATTCATATTTTCTTTATCTTGTCCTCTATATAAACAGTCTAATGAAACAACAATATAGTTAGTATTTTCTCTATATTTATTTGCTTGAGTAGTTTTTCCTGATCCAATCATTCCAGTAATATTAATTATTTTATCATTTGTACGTTCAAATTCTAGATCTTTTTTGTCTATTAATAGTCTAACTTTATTTTTCATATATTTTCTCCTATAACATATATAACATATATTTTTTTAAAATTCTATATATAAAAACATTTTTGTATTTATTATTAAGTAATCAATTGAATTTTTATAAAAGTGTAGCAGATGCTATTTTTAAATCTTAAACTTGTACAAAAAAGCTCAAAAAGTATTGATTTTTTAATGTTTTAATGATATAAAATAAAAGATAGTGCAATCGATTAATTTTATATATAGTCGGTTATATAAAAGGAGGTATTATGGGCTTTTTTGACAAATTAAAACAAGGATTAGGAAAAACCAAAAGTTCTATAGATGAAAAAATCAACAATGTTTTTAGTGTATTCAGAAAAGTTGATGAAGAACTTTTAGAAGAATTAGAAGAAGTTTTAGTAATGTCTGATATAGGAATGGAAACATCAGTTAAAATTATAGATGAATTAAGAAATAGAATAAAAAGAGAAAAAATAGAAGATGAAGAAGCTGTAAAAACAGCTTTAAAAGAGATAATGAAAAATATTTTGAATGTAGCAACTCCAGAGTTAAACTTAGAAACTAAACCATCTATAATATTAGTAGTAGGAGTAAATGGAGTAGGAAAAACTACATCAATTGGAAAAATTGCAAATAATCTTGTGAAATCGGGAAAAAAGGTTATTGTTGCAGCAGCAGATACATTTAGAGCGGCAGCAGTAGAACAACTTGAAATATGGGCTGGAAGATCAGGAAGTATGATTGTAAAAAAAGAAGAAGGTGCAGACCCTGCTTCTGTTGTTTTTGATGCAATTCAGAGAACAAAAGAAACAAATTCAGATATTTTAATAGTTGATACAGCAGGAAGACTTCATAATAAAAAATATTTAATGGATGAACTTTTTAAAATAAAAAAAGTAATAGAAAAAGAAATGCCAGAGGCAAGCAAAGAAGTATTATTAGTTCTTGATGCAGAAACTGGACAAAATGCAATTTCACAAGTAAAAGCTTTTAAAGAAACAACTGACATAACAGGAATAGTTCTTACAAAATTAGATGGAACAGCAAAAGGTGGAGTTGTTTTAGGAATAGTATCAGAAAACCAAATTCCAGTTAAATTTATTGGAGTTGGAGAACAAATAGATGATATGCAAGTATTTAATGCAGAAGAATTTTTAAATGCAATAATTTAGAAAGGAAATAGAAAAATGAAAGATAGTAAAGACTTAAAAAAAGAGCAAACAAAAGAGAAAAAAAAGAATATTTTTGCAATAAGAACAATAGCTGTCTTAGTAGTATTAGCAATTTTTTTAATTTCTACTGCTATATCTTTAAGAGCACAATATTTACATATAATTGAAATTAGTGCTGAATATGAAAGCATTTTTTATCAAAAAATTCAAAATAAATATATAATATTTGGAATAGCTTTTATTGCAATATATATATTCATTTATATAATAAATAAATTTACAAAAAGAGGATTAAAAAAATTTTTTGAGGAAGAAAAAAAGGAGGTTCCTAAACTTCCTAATAAAAGCTTAAGTATAATATTTGCTTTAATTGGAGGAGGAATAGGAGCAAATATGCTAGCTGATAAATTTGCAATTTTTAATAATGCTGCACAATTTGCAAAAACAGATCCTATTTTTGGAGCAGATATTGGATATTATATGTTCTCATTACCATTTATCCAAACATTATTAATTTTTATAATTGAAATTTTAGTAGTTACAATTATTTATATAGCAATGTATTATGTTATAAGTTTAAATTATTATTTTGATGGAGTAGATGGAGAAACATTAAAGAAAAATACATTTGTTAAACAAGAATTATTTATAGTTATATTAATAACACTTGTATTTTGCACTTATATATTTGTTAATGCACAAAACATTTTAACAGGAAATATGGTATCACTTCCAGATGAAAATTCTATAGAACTTGTAGGAGCAGGAAAAACAGATGTAACTATAAAATTATGGGGATATAGGATATTAAGTGTTGTTATTGTAATTGCTGTTTTAAGATTATTAAAATATGTTAAGAAACAAAATTTCAAACAAGCAATAATTTCTGCTGGATTAGTTCCAGGATATTTAGTATGTTTATTTATTGCTATGATTTATTTTCAAACTATTCATGTAGGAAATAATGAATTAGATAACGAAAAAGAATATATAGGATATAATATTAAAAATACAAAAATAGCATATGGAATTGATATAGATCAACAAAATATAGATAATTATAAGGCAATAACTTCAGAACAAGTAAATAGTAATCAAAATGTTATTAATAATATACCTTTAATAACTGAGAGTGTAACAAAAACAGCTGTTAAGGAACATCAAGAAAATAGTGTATATTATGATTATGAAAATACATTTTTAGCAATGTATAAAGTAAATAAAGAAAATAAATTAGTTTATATCACACCACGTGAAATATTAACAGATTCAAGTATAAGTTATAATAATAGAACTTTAAAATATACACATGGATATTCAGCAGTTGTAAGTTCAGCAAATGATTCTGATAATGATGGATATGCAGAATACATCTTATCTGATTTTACAAGTGGAGAAAGTATATTAAATATTAAAGAGCCAAGAATTTATTTCGGTTTAGAAACAGATAGTACAATAAAAGTAAATACATCATTAGGAAAAGAATATGATTATCCAATAACACCATCTACTTATGCAGAAAATGTTTATAATGGTAAAGCGGGGCTTAAATTAGGATTTTTAGATAGATTAATATTGGGAATTAACGAAAAGAATTTTAAACTTGCTTTTTCTGGTGGAATAACAGAAGATACAAAAATAATTTCGAATAGAAATGTATTACAAAGAGCAAAAACAATTTTTTCAGATGTATTATATGATGAAGATCCATATTTAGTAATAACAGATGAAGGTAAATTAGTGTGGGTATTAGACGGATATACAAGATCAGCATCATATCCTTATTCACAAACAACAGTAATTAATATAAAAGGGTATAAAGAAAAAATAAATTATATAAGAAATTCTGTAAAAGTTTTAATAGATGCTTATGATGGAACAACAACATTTTATATAACAGATAAATCTGATCCTATCATAATGACTTATCAAAAAATGTATCCAGATTTATTTGTAGAAGAAGAATTACCAAAAGATATATCAGCACATTTTATATATCCAGAATTTTTATATAAAATTCAAGCAGAAATGATTAATTTATATCATGATATAAGTGAAGATACATTATATAGAGCAGATGATATATGGCAAATAACTACAAAAGCATCATCAGCAAATTCAACTGTTGCAGGTTCTGAAATGGAACCATATTATACAATGTTAAAAACAATTGATAATCAAAATCCAGAATTAGGTTTAGTATTAACATACAATAAATATGGAAAACAGAATATAATATCTTATTTGGTAGGAACAGTAAATAATGGTAAATCAGAATTATCTTTATATAAATTTAGCTCTGAAAGTAATGTAGTTGGAATTATGCAACTTAATAATCAAATAGAACAAGATGCAACAATTTCAGAAGAATTAGAAACTTTAAATACTACTGGAACGAAATTAATAAAAGATATGATAATTGTACCTATTAATAAATCTTTATTATATGTAGAGCCAGTATATCAGGTTATGGTAAATGATAAAAGTGAAATACCAGTATTAAAGAAAGTTATAGTAGCATCAGGAAATACAGTGGCAATAGGAGATAATTTAACAAGTGCAATTGCAAATTTATTTAATGATGAATATGCGGTTGATTTAGAATTCTTCAATACTGATGATATGGAAGCTATTATTGATTCTGTTATAAAAGCTAATAATAATCTTCAAGAATCTTTAAATGCAAATGATTTTGAAATGATAGGCAAAGACATTACAAGACTTCAAGCAATAATTACTCAACTTGAAACAGCAAGAAATAATGAACTTGAAAAACAAAAAGAAGAAAAGACGGAAATATCAAAAGATATTGAAAATAGTAATATAGATAATACAATAAGTGATAATAATATAAGCAACACAGCTAGTGATAATAATATAGTAAATACTGAAAATGTAGTAAACGCTAATCAAGCAAATACTATAAATCAATAATTGTGGAATTAAATTACAAGTGTGTGAACAGTAATTGCCAATATGAGTTAAGTAAAGGTAATTACAATTAAATATTAATTGTAATTAAAATTTTCCAGAAAAGAGGAAATAGAAATGAATTTAGCAAATAAACTAACTATTTTTAGAATGATATTAGTACCAATATTTGTTATATGTGGTTATTTAGGAACTTTAGGGATAATTCAAGGAGAATTCATACAAATACCAATATATTTTTGGATAATGAATTTGATTTTTATAATAGCTTCAATAACAGATAAATTAGATGGTTATATTGCACGAACAAGAAATCAAGTAACTACTTTCGGGAAATTTTTAGATCCATTAGCAGATAAAATTTTAGTTTTATCTGCACTTGTAATGCTAGTAGAATACGGAAAAATACCAGGTTGGATACCAGTTATTGTACTTGCTAGAGAATTTATAGTATCTGGCTATAGATTAGTAGCTGTAGAAAAAGGCGGAAAAGTAATTGCAGCGTCTATTTGGGGAAAATTAAAAACAGTTACTCAAATGATTGCTATAATTTTAGTGTTTATAGATAGATATAATTTCTTTGATTTTATTAAAGCAAACACAGATAAAATGCAAGCGGTTTCTAGTAGTTTTCAAATTTATATGACTCAAGGAGAATTAGTATTTAATGTTATAACTTCTGTAGTTATGCTTGTTTCTGTAATTGCAACAATTTTCTCAGGTTATGATTATTTAAAAAATGGAAAAGATTTATTTAAAGAAGAAAAATAGTAGCCAATAATGTTTTACTATAAAAATAATAATTTTTATTATAAAATTAAAAGAGGAAAACTAATGAATAAAAATGATGCTAAAAAAAGAATAGAAGAGCTTAAAGAAATTACAGCATATCATGCTAAAAGATATTATGATGATGATAATCCAGAAATAAGTGATTTTGAGTATGATATGTTAATGCTTGAACTTAAAAATTTAGAAAAAGAATATCCAGATTTAGTTACAAGCGATTCTCTTACACAACATGTTGGGGGAACAGTAAAAGAGGGATTTGAAAAGGTTGAACATGAAGTACCACTTCAAAGTTTACAAGATATATTTGATTTTGAAGAATTATATGCTTTTGATGAAAGAGTAAGAAAAACTTTAGAATTATCAGAAGAAAATGAACAAATAGATTTAATAAATTCACAAAATAATAGAAATTTAAAATATATTGTTGAAACAAAAATAGATGGATTATCTGTAAGCTTAGAGTATAAAGAAGGTGTTTTTGTAAGAGGAGCAACTAGAGGTAATGGACTAGTTGGAGAAGATATAACAGATAATTTAAAAACAATAAAAAATATTCCAAACAAATTAAAAGAGAAAATAGATATAACAGTAAGAGGAGAAGTTTTTATTGGAAAAAAAGAATTTGAAAAAATGAATGAAGAAAGAGAAGCAAACGAAGAATCGCTTTTTGCCAATGCTAGAAATGCAGCAGCAGGTTCACTGAGACAGTTAGATTCAAAAATTGCAGCTGAAAGACCTTTGGATATTTATATTTTCAATGTTCAAAAATCAGATACAATAAAATTTAATTCACATATTGAATCTCTTAAATATTTGGAAAAGTTAGGTTTTAATGTTAATCCAATAAAAGTAGAATGTAATACAATACAAGAAGTTATAGATGAAATAAAAAATATCGGAGATAAAAGAGATGAATTAAGTTTTGGGATTGATGGAGCAGTTATAAAAGTTGATGATTTAAATTTTAGAGAAATTCTAGGAACAACTTTTAAAACTCCAAAATGGGCCATTGCATATAAATATCCCCCAGAACAAAAAGAAACAATTTTAAAAGAAATAATATTTCAAGTAGGTAGAACAGGAGCGATAACTCCAATGGCAATATTAGAGCCAGTAAAAGTTGCAGGTTCTACAATTTCTAAAACAACACTTCATAATGAAGATTTTATTAAAGAAAAAGATTTAAAAATTGGTGATAAGGTATTAATCCAAAAGGCAGGAGATGTAATTCCAGAAGTAGTAAAAGCTCTAAAAGAAAAAAGAACAGGAACAGAAAAAGAATTTGAAATGCCTACTAAGTGTCCTGTTTGTGGAGCAGATGCAATAAGAGAAGAAGGAGAATCAGCTGTGCGTTGTATAGGAATAGAATGCCCAGCAAAACAATACAGAAATATACTTCATTTTGCATCACGTGAGGCTATGAATATAAAGGGATTAGGAGATAATATAATTGAAGAATTTTTAAATAGAGGTTTAATTGAAAATATTTCAGATATATACAATCTAAAATTAGAAGATATAGCTTCATTAAAGAAAAATGGAAAAAAATTTGCTAGTAATTTAATTGAAAGTATAAATGAAAGCAAAAGTAATGAATTTTATAGAGTAATAAATGGATTTGGTATTAGACATATAGGAGTAAAAGCTGCAAAACAACTTGCAAAAATATATAAAAATATTGATGAACTTCAAAATGCAACATATGAAAGTTTAGTTATGATAGATGATATGGGAGAAATAATGGCACAAAGTGTTTATGAATTTTTCTCACAAGAACAAACTAAAGATTTAATTCAAAAATTAAAAGATTTTGGAGTTAATATGAAAGCAGATGAAAATGAAAGCATAGATAATAGATTTGATGGAATGGTATTTGTTTTAACTGGTGGATTAGATAATTATTCAAGAAAAGAAGCAGAAGAGATTATAGAAAACTTCGGAGGAAAAACATCTTCATCAGTATCTAAAAAAACGACATATGTTTTAGCAGGAGAAGATAGCGGAAGTAAGCTTACAAAGGCACAAGAACTTGGAGTTACAATTATAAATGAACAAGAATTTATAGAAATGATAAAATAAAGTTTGCACAAATTTTAAAATAGTATATAATAAAATAAATTATATAAAAGTCGAATTAAGGAAGGAATTAATGTAAAATGAAAGAAGAAACAAATGAAAAATTTAGAGTACATGATTTAATAATATCATGGGCATGTATTATTTGGGCAATAGCTTCTATAGCACTTATGAGCTATTTTTCAGGACTAAATCAAGTAACTTTTGCGATAATGACTTGTGGACAATTATTTTTAGTATTTGGAATTATATTAATTTGCAGAAAACAATTATCTGGAGCAGTTTTTACTATAACAGGCTTAGGATGTATAATTCTTCCAGCAGTGAATGAATGGGGATATTTAATTAGTAAAGATTATCAATCAAATGATATTTTACCTATATTACTTTCAACAGGAATAACTTTAGTTGGACTTGCAATGCTTGTAGTTCCAGGAGTATTAGAAAATATGGCAGAGAGAAGATGTAAAATATCTATTAAAGCAGAATGTGTTGATTTAAAATCAACAACATTAGCTGACAAAACGATAGCTTATGCACCAGTATATCAATATACTTACAATGAAAATGTATATACAAAATGTACAGAAAAATATAAGAAAACAGGAATTCCTAATATAGGCGAAAAAATTGAATTTAAAATAAATGAGAAAAAACCAGAAGATGTTTATATTGAAGCAACAAAAGCTTCGCTAATGATTATATATATTTTTGGAGCAAGTTTCTTTATGATGGGATTAGGTATGTTAATAACAATTTTATCATTATAGTATGAAATTTTTTTAAGGGAGTACATAAAGTGGAAGAAAAAAACTATACTTTCGAGATGTTTTGGGAAGATTTAGATAATGGATATAGAATTTTTTATAATTATTTAAATTGTAGATATTTGATTTACAAATTGACAAAGAATTGCTATAAAAATGAATTAGTACAAGCTCCAGAAAAATGCCCACATCAAAAAAATGCTATATATACATTGAAAAGAGTTAAAGAAATATTTCCTTCTATGGAGGAAATTGAATATGATACAGGATTAAATTAAATATATCTAGTATATAAATGTTTAACTAGATTAGAAATATTAAGTTGATAAAATATAAGTAAAACAGTTTAGGAGGAGTCTAATTGGAAAATTTTAATGATAATATTTTAGATCCAAAAGTAAATGATGAAGAAGAATTTTCAGAGATATCATTAAGACCACAAAAATTAAGTGAGTATATTGGACAAAAAAAAGTAAAAGAAAACATGAAAGTATACATAGAAGCAGCCAAAAAAAGAGGAGATGCTTTGGATCATGTTTTACTTTATGGACCTCCAGGACTTGGAAAAACAACACTTTCCAATATTATAGCAAATGAAATGGGAGCTAATATAAAAGTAACAACAGGTCCAGCAATAGAAAGACCAGGAGACTTAGCAGCTCTACTTACAAATTTATCAGAAAATGATGTTTTGTTTATTGATGAGATACATAGATTAAACAAAAATATAGAAGAGATATTATATCCAGCATTAGAAGATTTTTGCTTAGATATAATAATCGGAAAAGGCTCAACTGCAAAATCAATAAGATTAGATCTACCAAAATTTACATTAGTAGGAGCTACAACAAGAGCTGGTTCACTGTCAACTCCACTTAGGGATAGATTTGGAATTGTAGAAAAGCTTGAGTTATATTCTGTAGCAGATTTAGCAGTAATTATAGAAAGATCAAGTGAACTTTTAAATATTAAAATAGATAAAGAAGCAGCAGTTGAACTTGCAAAACGTTCAAGAGGAACACCAAGAATTGCAAATAGATTATTAAAAAGAGCAAGAGATTATGCACTAGTTTTAGGTGATGGAAATTTAAGCTTAGAAATAACAAAATTAGCATTAGAAAAACTTGATATAGATGATTTAGGATTAGATAACACAGACAGAAAAATACTAGAAACAATCATTTATAAATATTCAGGAAGACCTGTTGGTGCCGAAACATTAGCAGCTACTTTAAATGAAGAAGTTGAAACAATAGAAGATGTTTATGAACCATATTTATTACAAATAGGATTTTTAGCAAGAACGCCTAAAGGAAGAGTTGTTACAGCAAATGGATATGAACACTTAGGAATAAAATATGAGTAGAGATATTATTTTATAAAATACTAAAATATAAATTTGAGATAAAAATAAATTGTATATAATTAAAAGATATAAAAAGGAGATTTACTAAAAAGATAATGAAAAAAGTTATAATAATTGGAGCTGGACCTGCAGGTTTAACAGCAGGATATGAACTATTAAAAGATGGAAAAGAAGACTATGAAGTAGTTATATTAGAAGAAACAAATGAAATTGGTGGAATTTCAAGAACAGTTAGATATAATGGAAATAGAATGGATATAGGAGGACATAGATTTTTCTCAAAGGATCAAGAAGTAATGAATTTTTGGGAAGAATTAATGCCAATTCAAGGGGTAAATTCTTTTGATGATGAGAAATTAAAAAGAGAAAAACCGTTAAATGAAGGTGGACCTAATCCAGAAAAAGAAGATAAGGTTATGCTTGTAAGAACAAGAGTATCAAGAATTTATTATTTAAAAAAGTTTTTTGATTATCCTATAAGTTTAAAATTACAAACTTTTACTAATATGGGACTTTTCCGTACTATAAAAGCTGGCTTTAGTTATTTAAAAACAATATTTGTAAAGAAACCAGAAGATTCATTAGAAAATTTTTATATAAATCGTTTTGGAAAAGTTTTGTATAGTATGTTTTTTGAAAAATATACAGAAAAACTTTGGGGAAGACATCCAAAAGAAATTTCAGCAGATTGGGGAGCTCAGAGAGTTAAAGGAGTTTCTATAACAGCAGTAATAAAAGATGCATTTTCAAAAATATTTAAGTCAAAGAAACAGAAACAAGAAGTAGAAACTTCATTAATTGAGCAATTCTGGTATCCAAAATTTGGTCCAGGACAATTATGGGAAACTTTAGCAGAAAAAATAGAAGAAAACGGAGGAAAAATTTTAAAAGGTTATTCAGTAAAAAAACTAAAAATAGAAGATAAAACTATAAAAAGTGTAGTATGTGAAGTAAATGGAACAGAAGTAATATTAGAAGGAGATATTTTTATATCAACTATGCCAGTAAAAGATTTAGTTGCAGGTTTTACAGGAATAGATATTCCACAAGATATGAGAGATATTGCTTTAGGGCTTCCATATGTTGATTTCCAAACCGTAGGTGTTTTAGTTAAGAAAATGAAATTGGCTAATAAAACAAAAATGAAAACATTAGGAAATATTGTTCCAGATTGCTGGATTTATGTACAAGAACCAGAAGTAAAAATGTTAAGATTACAAGTGTTTAATAACTGGTCACCATATTTAGTAAAAGATGCAGAAAATACAGTTTGGATTGGTCTTGAATATACTTGCCAAGAAAATGATAAATATTGGAATATGTCTGATAAGGACTTTTCAGAGTTTGCCATTAATGAACTTGCAAGTATGAATATTATTGATAAAGAAGATGTATTAGATAGTCATAGAGAAAAAGTAAAAAAAGCATATCCTGCTTATTTTGATACTTATGAACACATAGACAAACTTGTTACATATTTAAATACATTTGGAAACCTTTATTGTATAGGTAGAAATGGTCAACATAGATATAATAACATGGATCATTCAATGGCAACAGCATTTGAAGCAGTAAAAAATATAAAACAAGGAGTTACAGCAAAAGATAATATTTGGAATGTAAATACAGAAAAAGAATATCACGAAGAGAAATCAAATTAATATAGATTTTTAATTGAAAATATTTTTTGCATAGATATTAATATGAAAAATATTTATATAAATAAAAATCTATAAAATTCTGTATTTTATAAAGGAATAAATATGAGAGAAAATTATTCTAAGTTTTTAAAGATTTTAATAGTTGCATTATTTTTAGAAGTAATTGTTTTTAACATTACTTCTTATCGCACTTTTTTTGGAAAGTTTGAAAAAAAATCATATGAAAGTCAAGAACTTACATATTATAGTGAAGATGATGATAAAGTATTTTTGGAATTAGAGAATATAAATTCCAAAACAGCAACTATAAAATTAGAGTTAAAAGATATAGAAGATGTTGTGGACTATAAAGTTTTTTTTTCAGATGATACAAGTAAAGAGTATCAAGGATTAAATTCAAAAAAATATATTCAAAATTATGAAAAATCAAAATATATGCCATTATATTTATCAGGAAATACAAGAAATTTATTGATTTCGATTGATAAATCAATATATGATGATGGAAAAATTGAAAGAATTATAATTAATGAGAAAATACCTTTCGAATTTAATTTAATGAGATTTTTAGTTGTATTTTTTATTTTCTTATTAGCATATTTTATAAAGAATTCAAAAATATTGAATGAAGAATATTCAAACAAAAAGTTAAGTCAAGAACTTATATTACTTAGTATTTTGGCAATATTTTTTGTATTACTTTCTTGGATTAATAATTATTCACAGAATCCTGGAGAAGGAAAAGTTTATAACAAAGATTTTGTAGATGCTATAACAAATGGTAGTTTTTCTTTATTAAAAAATCCGAGTGATAAATTTTTAGAATTAGAAAATCCATATGATGCTTTAGCAAGATATGATGTAGAAAGAGATGTTGACTATATCTGGGATACAGCATTATATAATGGAAAGCATTATATATATTTTGGAATATTACCATTATTAATAAGCTTTTTACCATATTATTTAATTACAAAAAAATATTTAGAAATACCAGTAGTAGTATTTGTTTTTTCAATATTAATTTTTATTTTATTAAAAGAGATATTATTAAAAGTTCTAAATAAATTTTATGAGAAAATTCCATTCAAATTTGTTATGTATTTTTTGATAATTTTATGTTCAGGATCATTAATTTTATATGCAAATGGAATGTCAAGAGTATACGAATTAGTAATTATTGTAGGAATATATTTTGTATTACAAGGAATATATTTTATATTAAAATCTTCAGAACAAGAAAAAAACAAGTATATGAATATATTTTTAGGATCACTATTTTTAGCATTATCAGTTGCATGCAGACCAACAGATTTAATAGCAAGCTTTTTAATAGTACCATATTTATTATATTTACTTATAGAAAACATAAAGAATTTTAAAACTTCAAAATTGCCACTAATAAAACTAATAATAGCAGTAGCAATACCATATTTATCTGTAGGGAGTGCACTTATGTGGTACAACTATGTAAGATTTGGAAGTATATTTGAATTTGGAGCAAAATATCAATTAACTATTACAAATATGACTACACTTGGTAGCAGAATATGGGCAGTTCCAACAGGAATAATAACTAACTTTTTTAGCATACCTAATTTTATATTAGATTTTCCATTTTTAACAAATCATAATGATTTAACAATTTTTTATGGATATTATTATATAGAAAATATGATAGGTGGATTATTTGTTTTAGCACCAATATGTTTTATGAACTTTTTTATAATAAAAGCAAATAAGAAAATAGAAAATAGAAATTTAAAAATATTAATAAATACTTTAGTAATAGTTGGATTAGTAATAGCTGTATTAAGTGTAATGATGGGAGGAAGCAATCAAAGATATGTAATCGACTATGCATGGATGATAATTTTAGCAGGAATATTAATTTTTATGGGCATGTACAATTCATTAAAAACTGATGAAGCCAAAAGAATTTTAAATAAATTTTTAGCAGTTTTTACAATTTATACATTTTTAATTGGAATAGCTAGTGGAATAGTATCAGAAAAAAGCTATATGCAAAATTATTCACCAGAAGAATTTTACAAAACAAAATATAGTATATGTTTTTGGGAATAGATGATTAAAAAAATTAGAATTTAGTGTTATTAAATTTTAGTTAATATATGCTGTATGTTTTACAAATTAAAAATTTATTTAACTATATAATTTTATAGCTAAGTTTATATTAAAAGAATAGGAGAATAAAATGAAATTATTACTGCATACTTGTTGTGCACCTTGTAGTGTATATTGTATAGAAGCTTTAAGAAATGAAGAAATAGAGCCAGTAGCATATTGGTTTAATCCGAATATACATCCATATATTGAATATAAGACTAGAAGAGATACATTAATAGAATATTCAAAAATGATTAATTTAAAGTTAATTATAAATGAAAATTATGGACTAAGAGAATTTTGTCAAAATGTATCAGATGATATTGAAAATAGATGTAGCAATTATTGTTATAGAGTTAGACTAGAAGAAACAGCAAAGTATGCAAAAGAGCAAGGCTATGATGCTTTTACAAGTACCCTTTTTGTTAGTCCATACCAAAATCATGTAGTACTAAAAAGTGTATGTGAAGAAATGTCAAAAAAATATGATATAGAATTTTTATATAGAGATTTTAGGATAGGTTTTAGAGAAGGACAAGCAAAAGCAAGAGAGCTAGGTTTATATATGCAAAAATATTGTGGATGTGTATTTTCAGAGGAAGATCGTTATCGAAAACAAATAGAAAAGGATAAAGAAATAAATGTGTAAAGAAAAGTTTAATCTTACAGAGGAACAATTAATAGCAATTGAAAAATGTTACGAAAATGAAGATTCAAATGAATTAAATAGAATTTGTACAGAGTTAAAGATTAAGTTAGGAGAAATAAAAACTTTTGATACTATGAGTTATAAATTATTAGAATATATTGAAAGTAATGATGAACTTGTAGAAAAATTAAGAGAGCTGTCTAAAGAAAGAAAGGCACTACAAAAGTTATTTCCATATTATCAGAAAAAAGAAAACATGAGATTTTTTGTAGATAATAAAGATGAATATGGGTTAACTAATATTGATTTGAAAAAGATGGAAAAATTTTATATTGGAGGATTAAATAATAATAATTATAAAATATATAAAGAACGTGATAAATTTTGGAAAAAGCATGGATTTAAAATTACAATTATATTTGAGTTAGTTATAATTATATTTACATATAATTGTTTTATTAGACAATATTTTATAACATCAGTAATAAAAAAGGCTAATATAACTAATGCAGTGGTTTTGGAAGATAATAGACATAGATATACAGGAGATTATTTAACTGTAAATTGGAAAGTAAAGTATGAATATAATGTTGATGGTGTTAAGTATGAAAAAAATCAAAATGCTACAATCATAGGTTATGATATTTTTGCAAATCTAGATGACAGTAATGTAGTTAAAGTTTACTATGAAAAAAATAATCCTTCAAAAGTAAAAATTTATCAATATGGATTAATATGGGATTTTTGTATGATTTGTTCTTTGGTTTTGATTTTAGCTTTGTTTATAAGATTAGTTATGTGGAGAAAGGATTAGAATATGGATGTAGAATTAATTGGAACTGGAGCTATATATTCAAAATATAATAGTGCTTGTACATTGCTAAATGATGATATGATTGTTGATGTTCCAAATGGAGCATTAAAACAATTATTAAATTTTAATTGTATTCCAGAAAAAATAGATAAAATATTAATTACACATATGCATGGAGATCACATAGCTGATATACCATTTTTATTAATGTATATGTATAAAGCAAAACAAATCTCAAGAAAAACAACTATAATTGGTCCTATTGGAATAAAAAATAAAGTAGAGCAATTATTTGAGGTATATAATTATCATCTTTTAAGTAAGATAACCGAGTACATAAAATTTATAGAATTAAGCCCAAATGAAATTATAGAAAATGATGAAATCAATTATAAAATTCAAGCAGTTCCAGTGTTACATGGAAATGAAAATCCTTCATATGGTTATATAATAAATGGAAGTTTAGGAATTACAGGAGATACTAGCTTGTGTGAAGGTGTAGAATATATAATAGAAAATAGTAAAATTATAATTGCAGATTGTTCACGTATTAACGGAGATATATCTCATATGGGAATAGATAATTTGAAATATCTTACAGAAAAATATAAAAAACAAATTTTTACAACACATGTGAAAGATGAAACTAGAGAAGAACTAAAAAAGCTAGGGGTACCTAACATTTTTATAGAAGAAGATGGATTTAAAATATATAATTTATAATGATTTTTAGGGAGAAATAATTTTGAGTGATAAGAGAGAAATAAAAGTAAAATAGTATCAAGAGGCATACATGGAATAAGCTATAGTAACAGATTTGCTATTCTTGCTATGATGATTGCAAAAAGAGAAGGAACTTTTGATAATGATTTAGATAATAGACTATATAGATGGAGAAAAAGTAATGGAAGAACAAAGTAAAGAAAAAAGTAAAGAGCAAATAAAGGAAGAAAGAGATGCGAAAATTCTAAAAGTAGTATTTTTTATTTCAATGACAATATGTGCAGTAATAACTATTTATACATTACTTTATAAAAGTAATATGTATCATATAGATATTAATAATCCAAATTTAATAAAAACAGAACATGGTTATAAAGAAGAATTAGTAATTGAAGAAACTACTATAATAAAAAAATATATTAAAAATCACAAGCCACAAGGACAAAGAACAACTAGAACAACATATAACGTAATATATTATAATGAAGAATTAAAAGAAAATGTTGAAGTAAATGTAGGAAAAACTAAATATAATGAATTTAATGTAGGAGATAAAATAAAAGCTACTAGAACAGTATATTATACAAAAAGTGGATTAAGACAGAATTATGAAGACTCTGTAGAGAAAATTGAATACTAATTTGGAAGGAGATTAAAGATATGGAGACTGTTCATTATGAATCATATCAAGAAAAAGATAAAATGCTATTAAAGGTTTTAGACGATAATGGAAATGTTACAGATTTAGAAGCAACAAAACAAGAAGTGCATGAAAAGCATTTATGGCACCAAGAAGTAGCAATTTTTATTATAAATAATGAAGGAAAAATTTTACTACAAAAACGTAGTAATAATGTACATTATAATAATGGAAAGTATGGTATGGTTGCAAACCATGTTGGAGCAAATCAATCTTTAGTAGATGCTATATTACAAAAAGCAAGAGAAGAAATAGGATATGAAATTAATCCAAATGATGTTAGATATTTAACAATGTTAAAAAGAAATGAAGAAAGAGAACAGAGATTTACATATTTTTATTATATAAAAACTGATATAAAAGATGAAGATATAAAATTAAATACTTATTTGGCAACAGAGAAAAAATGGTTTGACTTTTATGAATTGCAAGAACTAATGCTGACAAATAGTGAAGAGGTAGTTTTTAAAGCAACTCCAGCATATATTAATATTTTTGGAGAGCTATCAAAAATAATAAAACATAATAATACAATTCATAAAAATAGGAAAAAAGAATTTATAATATTAAATACATCTGATGGATGCTTTTTACCAGGCTTAATTCAAAAAGCTGAAAAAGAAACTAAGTCTATAATTATTTTTGTTCATGGCAGTGGAGGAAACTTTTTTAAATCAGACTATTATAATGATATGTTTGAAGAATTTAATTATCAAGGATATGACTTTATGATTGCAAATAATAGAGGTGCTGAACAGTTTTCAAGATTACATAGAAAAAAAGCTGGAGAAACTGAAACTATTAAAGCTGGTAATATGTATGAAAACTTTGACGAATCAATTTTTGATATTGAGGCTGCTGTAAATTATGCTAAAGAAGAAGGATATACAGATATTATATTATTAGGACAAAGCCTTGGAACATTGAAAGTACAATATTATTGTGAACAAGTTGGAGATATAAAAAAAGTTATATTACTAAGTCCTGTTGATATGATAAGCAGATTTCGCTCAAGGGTAAAAGATGAATATGACGAATTAGTTGAAAAGAGTAAAAAGTTAGTTGAAGAAGGAAAACAATATGAAATGGTGACAGATGAATTTTCAGCTTTTAAAATAGCTTCTACAATGGCAAAAGGCTGTAAAGCCGATTTATTTAAATTAGAAGAGGATAGAGACATAAGTAAACCATTAAATTATAATGGAAATATTGCAATAATTGTTGGAACAAATGAACATGTTTATAAGAGGTGGGATATTTCTTATATCAAAGATAGATTAAAAAATAGATTTTCAAATGCGAAATTTCAATTTTATACTATTCCTAATTCAACACATGATTATAATGGACATGAAAAAGAAATGACAAGAATTATAATAGATAGTATTTTAAAAATGAAATAATACAATAAAATTATGTATTAAATTAACAGAATGGAGAGAATATTTATGAATTATGAACCAATATTTTTAGAACCTGTATTTAAAGATTATATATGGGGAGGTCAAAAGTTAAAAAATATTTTTAAAAAGCATGTAAAAAATGAAGAGTGTACAGCTGAAAGCTGGGAAATATCAACTAATAAAAATGGTGAATCAATAATTAAAAATGGAGAATATGAAGGAAAAACTTTAACAGAGTTATATGATGATAAAGATTTAAGATTAGATATATTTGGAGCTAAATGTATGAGTTTAGAAGAATTCCCATTATTAATTAAATTTATAGATGCTAATAATAGTTTATCTATACAAGTACATCCAGATGATGAATATGCAAGAAAAAATGAAAATTCTAATGGAAAAACGGAAATGTGGTATATATTAGATTGTGAACCAGGAGCACAAATTATATGTGGAGTAAAACCAGGAGTGAGTAAAGAAATGTTAGCTACATGTATGAATACATCAAAAATTACTGAATGTTTAAATTATGTTGATGTAAAAAAAGGTGATGCAATATATATTCCATCAGGTACAATACATGCTTTACTTGGAAAAACATTAGTAGCAGAAGTTCAACAAAATAGTAATATTACATATAGAGTATATGATTGGGAAAGAGTTGGAACAGATGGAAAACCTAGAGAATTACATGTAAAAAAGGCATTAGATGTTATAAATATAGATAGAACTCTACAAATTAAGAATATTAATAATAATATTAAAAAAGACAATATAGTAAAATCAGAATATTTTATTACAAATAAAATTAATGTTAATGGTGAATATACTGAAGATGGATTAGGAGAATCTTTTATAGCTTTTAATGTAGTTGAAGGTAGTGGAAGTTTGAAGATTGATAATAATATTTATGAATTAAAAAAAGGTGATAGTTTTATTATTCCAGCTGTTACTAAAAGTTATAAAATACAAGGAAATTTAGAATTATTACAATCATATATATAAACTAGTTGATAGTATAAAAAAAGTTAAATTTAAAAATTTACTTAATAATTGATGTATTAGGAGGAAAAAAATATAGATAATAGAGTTTTTATAGATTTAGATAAAGAAAGTACTTTACCTAGATTAACAGCATTTCAAGGACAAGTAGATATAAAAAGAAATGGAAAATTAATAGTAAAAAATTCGATTTTGGAAGATATAGATACTTGCTCTCAAGAAGATTTAAAATATATATTTACTTACTTAAAAAGTTATATTTCTCCAATAGTTACAAGTCAATATATTCCAACTAGAGAAACAATGGAGATATTAAATGAATTAGCACCAGAATTTAAAGTAAGATTTAAAACAGAAAAACCAGGAAGTGATAAACTTGTTCCAATAAATTCTAAAGAATTTTTAGAAGGAGAGAATATTTTTGATGGAATTTTAAATGGTATAAATCCAAATTGGTCAGAAATGCAAAAATATAAGTATTTATATAATCAAACTGGTTGTATGTTATCTTATGATTTAAGCCTTTTATCACATATAGAACATAGCAAATTTCATGATAAATATTCTAGAAATATTTTTACAGCTATATCAAAGAATTGGGGAATATGTGCTTCGTTTGCAGCAATGTATGATTATTTATGTTATAGGACAGGAAGTGAAAGTACAGTATTATCAGAAGATGGACATGATTATGTAATGATAACAAATGAAGAATCAGAGGACTTTTTAACAGATCCAACTTTTGATTCAGTGGCGTTAAAATTTGGAATGAAGACAAAAAATTTTGGTGTATCTAAAGAAGAATTTATAAAAAATGATCATAATTTAATAGAATCGGAAGTGAATGATTATGAATTTGATACTATTGATGATAATAGTCTAAAAGAACTAGATAGAAGTATAGGATATTTAGATGAATTTGGAGGAGAATATACAGATGATTATATAAGTAATCTAGCAAATAATCTTGAAGGTGATAATAATTATGAAAAAGCAATAAGTTTTTTAGAAAGACTTAAAAATGTTAAATCAATAGGAAGACCATCTACATATGATTTCGAAACAATTATTAATTTTATGATATCAAAATCAAAAGATAAAGAATTTAAAGAATCTATAAAAGTGCATAGTTTTATTTGTGAAAATTCAATTGATCTTCCAAGAAAAATCGCAGTTGAAATAACTGATAGTAAAGTAGATGAAAATAAACAGATTTATGTATTAGAAAATGGTTTGAAAACATTTAAAAAGGTTGATAGAATAGAGAAAATAGAAGAATATAGAGAAATTTAAAGGAGGTAAGAGTGGAAAAATTAGTAGTTATTGATGGAAACAGTATTTTAAATAGAGCATTTTATGGAATAATGAGTAGTAAAATGCTTCAAACAGCTGATGGAACATATACAAATGCTGTATATGGATTTTTAGCAATTATGTTTAAACTATTAGAGGATATAACTCCAGATTATATGGCTGTTGCATTTGATGTAAAGCATCCAACTAAAAGACATGAAATGTATAAAGATTATAAAGGTACAAGAAAAGGAATGCCAGATGAACTTGCAAGTCAAATGCCTATTATAAAAGAAGTTTTAAAAGCTATGAATATAAAAATAATAGAAAAAGAAGGCTATGAAGCAGATGATATTTTAGGAACCCTTGCTAAATATGCAGAAAAAAAAGGAATAGAAGTAACATTACTAACAGGTGATAGAGACTCTTTTCAACTTGCCTCAGATAATATTATAATAAGAATTCCTAGAACAAAAGGTGGAAAAACAGAAACAGAAAATTTTGATAAAAATAAAATTTTAGAAGTTTATGGCGTAGAACCAAAACAATTAATAGAAGTAAAAGGATTAATGGGAGATACTTCAGATAATATACCAGGAGTTCCAGGAGTTGGAGAGAAAACAGCATTAAATTTAATAAAAGAGTATAGTTCAATAGATAATTTATATGAAAAACTAGAAAATGGAGAACCAGTAGCAAAAGGAAAACTAAAAGAAAATTTAGAAAATAATAAAGATTTAGCTATTCTTTCTAGAGAGCTTGGAAGAATTGATGTAAATGCACCTATTGATAAAGAATTATCAGACTTTAAAATTGTTGAATGGAATAATCAAGAAGTTTTAGAGATTTTTAAAAGATTAAGATTTAATAGATATATTGAAAGATTTAACTTAGATAAAAATATAGAAAAATCAGAAAAAAATACAGAAACTAATATAGAAAATTTATTTGAATATAAAGAAATAAAAGATGAAGATGAAATCATAAAAATTATAAAAAACATAGAAGAGTCAAAAAATTTATATTACTATTTTGAAAAAATAGATAAGAAAAATGATAATACATTAATAATAAAAAAAGAAATCAAATATATTAATATATTTATTGAAAAAGAGAATGTAGTATATAATATAGAATTTTCAGCAAAAAAATTTAAGTCAATATTTGAGAATAAAGAAATTTTAAAATGTGGTCATAAAATTAAAGAAGATTATATAATTTTGAAACAATTAGGAGTAAATCCACAAAATATGATGTTTGATGCAGAAATAGCAATGTATATATTAAATGCAACTTCGAATTCATATTCTATAGAAGAACTTGCAAGACAGTATTTAGACATGGATATTTCAGATTACATTAAAGAAGAACAAGAAGAACATCAAACAAGTTTATTTGATATAGTAGAAGAAAATTCGCAAAAGGCTAATTATACATATGCATTATATGCATATGTTATAGGAAGAACAAAGCAAAAATTAATAGATGATTTAATAAAGATTGAATCTTTAGAATTATTTAATGAAATAGAAATGCCAATAGCAGAAGTTTTAGCAGAAATGCAATATGTTGGAATATATATTGATGAAAAAGAAATTATCAAATTTGGTGAAAACTTAAAACAAAATATAGAAGAATTAACTATTGATATATATAATTTAGCTGGAGAAGAGTTTAATATTAATTCAACAAAACAATTAGGAGTTATACTTTTTGAGAAATTAAATTTAACACCTTCTAAAAAAACGAAAAGCGGATATTCTACAGATGTTGAAGCTTTAGAAAAAATTAAAGATTCACATCCTATAATTGATAAGATTTTAGAATATAGACAATTAGTTAAATTGAACTCAACTTATGTAGAAGGAATGATTCCATATATAAATTTGCAAACAGGAAGGATACATACATTTTTCCATCAAACAGTCACAAGCACAGGTAGACTAAGTAGTACAGATCCTAATCTGCAAAATATTCCTACAAGAACAGAACTTGGAAAAAAACTTAGAAAAGTATTTAAAGCAGAAGATGGAAAAGTTTTTATAGATGCTGACTATTCACAAGTTGAACTTAGAATTTTAGCACATATGGCAAAAGATGAAGTTATGATAGAAGCATTTAATTCAGATGCAGATATTCATACAATTAGTGCTTCACAAGTTTTTAAAGTTCCAGTGGAAGAAGTATCTAAACAATTAAGAAGTAAAGCAAAAGCAGTAAATTTTGGAATAGTATATGGAATAAGTGAATTTGGTTTAGCAGAACAAATTGATATAAACAGAAAGGAAGCTAAGGAATATATTGAAAAGTATCTTGAAACATATCATGGTATAAGAGATTATATGAAGAATATCGTAGAAGAAACTAAACAAAAAGGTTATGTATCAACATTATTTGGAAGAAGAAGATATATTCAAGAACTAAACTCTAAAAATTATATGGTTAGAAAATTTGGAGATAGAGCAGCAATGAATACTCCAATACAAGGAACAGCAGCTGATATTATGAAGATTGCAATGATAAAAGTATATAACGAACTAAAAAAACGAAATTTGAAATCAAAAATAGTATTACAAATTCATGATGAACTTTTAATTGAAACACTTTTAGGAGAAAAAGAGGAAGTTAAAGAAATTTTAAAAACATCCATGGAAGGTGCTGCAAAGCTATTAGTACCTTTAAAAGTTGAGGTAGAAGAAGGAAAAAATTGGTATCAAGCCAAATAATATTATGGAGGTTTTATCTATGGATAAAAAATTAGATTATAACAATAAAAAAGATTTGTCTATATATTTTATATTAAGGGCTTTAGTAATTATAGTAATGATAAGACAGATTTTTATTGGAAATTGGAATAATGTTTTTTTGTGTATATTTACACTAATTTTATTTTTAATACCAATTGTTATAGATAGAAAATTTAACATAAGTTTACCAAATACTTTAGAAACTATTATTTTATTATTTATTTTTTCAGCAGAAATTTTAGGAGAAATAAATGAATTTTATATACATTTTGAACATTGGGATACAATACTTCATACATTAAATGGCTTTCTTTGTGCAGCAATAGGATTTTCAACAATAGATATTTTAAATCGTAAAGAAGTTTTTCATACAAAAATGTCACCAATTTTTGTAGCACTTGTAGCGTTTTGTTTTTCAATGACAGTAGGAGTAATGTGGGAATTCTTTGAATATGGTATGGATTCTATTTTTAGAACAGATATGCAAAAAGATGATATAATAGCATCTATATCTACTGTAAATCTAGAGCCTAATGGAAAAAATATACCAGTGGTAATAAATGATATAGAAAAAACAATAATTCAAAGCAAAGATAAAGATGGAAATTTAATTCAAACTGTGATTGAAGGCGGATATTTGGATATTGGACTTTCAGATACAATGAAAGATTTGATTGTAAATTTTGTTGGAGCAGTTGCATTTTCAATAATAGGATTATTGTATATAAAAAATAAAGAAGATTATAAATTTGCTGAACAATTTATTCCTGTTATGAAGAAAAGTAAAAATAATGATATATAAGCATAAAATTGTATTATATATCAATGTATTAAATAATAAATAAGAAATTATGTTGACAAAATAATAAAAAGGATGTAGAATAATGTAAGTTAAATATTATCAAGAGTGGACGAGAGAATCGGCTTTATGACTCCACAGCAACCTATTTATTTAGGTGCTAATACCGACAGAGCACGTGAAAGCTTGCTTTGAATGATGATTATGATAATAAGATTATTCAAAAGCTCTACGTGTATGTAGAGCTTTTTTAGTAGAAATTTTAATACTTCCTTGTTGTAGCAAATTCGAAAATTTTGAATAGATTTTCGAATTGCGGTATGAGCGAAGCGAATATAGGAGGAATTTATTATGAGAAGATTATTTACATCAGAAAGTGTAACAGAAGGACATCCAGATAAACTTTGTGATTACATATCAGATAGCATTTTAGATAGTTATTTTGAAAAAGATCCTTATTCTAGAGTAGCTTGTGAAACAGTAGCTGGAAAAGGTCAAATATTAATAACAGGAGAAATAACATCAAATGCAGAAGTAGATATTGAAAAGATTGTAAGAGAAACAATAAAAGAAGTTGGTTTTGATAATAGTGAGACTGATATTGATTATAAAACATGTAAAGTATTACTTAATATATCTAAACAATCATTAGATATAGCACTTGGAGTAGACAAGTCTTTAGAACAGAAAGAAGGTTCAAAAGATGAATCAGAAGGAGCAGGAGATCAAGGAATGATGTTTGGCTTTGCAACAGATGAAACAGATGAGTATATGCCAATGCCAATATATCTAGCACATAAATTAGCTAAAAGGTTAACACAAGTTAGAAAAGAAAAAATAATTGATTATCTAAGACCAGATGGAAAAGTGCAAGTTACAGTTGAATATGAAAAAGGAGAGCCTAAAAGAATTGATACAATAGTAGTATCAACACAACATAATGAAAATGCATCTTTAGATATATTAAAACAAGATATAATAGAAAATGTTATAAAACCAGTTGTTCCAGAAGAACTATTAGATAAAGATACAAAGTATTACATAAATCCAACAGGAAGATTTGTAATAGGAGGGCCTTTAGGAGATAGTGGATTAACAGGTAGAAAGATTATAGTAGATACATATGGAGGATATAGTCGTCATGGTGGAGGAGCTTTTTCGGGAAAAGATCCAACAAAAGTAGATAGATCGGCAGCATATATGGCAAGATTTATTGCAAAAAACATAGTTGCAAATGGATTGGCTAAAAAATGCGAAATTCAACTATCTTACGCAATAGGCGTTGCAAAACCTGTGTCAATTTATGTAGAAACATTTGGAACAGGTAAAATTTCTGATAATGAAATTGTTAAAAAGATAAAAAGTACATTTAAATTAACTCCAAGAGGAATTATAGAAAGTTTAAATTTAAGACAGCCTATATATAAGAAAACTACAAATTATGGTCACTTCGGAAAGAAAGATTTACCATGGGAACAAATAATAAAATTAGCATAGAAGAGATTTTATAATATAAAAGCAAATAAGAAAATTTACATAATAGCATAAAAGGAACTATAAATGAAGCGTATAAATAATATGATTCATTGCATAGTTTCTTTTTCAATTATATGAATCTTCAGATATTAGAAAATAGAAGTATTTTTAACACAATTGTAATATTGCAAATATTGACTTTTAAAGAATTTATTTATATAATTTTAGTGAAAAATGGCGATAAAATTGCCAATTTTATACATAAGAGGTGATAAATAAAAGTGAAAAATAAAAGCATAATATTATTAGTAGTAATAATAACTTTAATTTCATATATATTATTAGCATTTACTCCAATAGCTAATAATAAATCATATGCAGCAGATTTACCTCCAGGAAGTTTATCAAGAGATGTTGATGCAATAGATGATTCAATATATCCTGGTTATAAAAGTTTAATAAAAAATATGCAATCAAAACATTCAAATTATACATTTTTACTATATTATACAGGACTAAGTTGGGATGAAGTTTTAGTAACAGAATATAAAGGCCATGGACGTTCTCCTAATAATTTAGTACAAGTATCAAATAATTATAATGGAATGTGGATATGCCCACTTTGTGGAAGCAAAAAATATGATAATGGTTCATGGTGTTGTGCATCATTAGAAGCATTAGCATACATGATGGATCCTAGAAATTCTATAAATGATAGTGATATATTCCAATTTAAAGATTTAGAAGGATCAGATGTAACATATGATGATATAGCAAGAGTTGTTTCTGGATATGGTGCATTTATAAATAATCCAGAAGCAATACAAGCAATAGTAGATGCAAGTAATCAATATAATGTAAATGGTTACTTTTTAGTAGCAAAAATAATTAATGAACATGGAAAAAATGGTTCAACATTAAGTAGTGGAAATGGATATAATGGAAATTATGTGGGATGTTATAACTATTTTAATATAGGCTCAACTGGAAGTGGAACAGCCAATATTATAAATAGTGGTTTAGCATATGCTCAAAATAGTGGATGGACTTCAATTAGAAATTCGATTATTGGTGGAACAGCTATTGTAAAAAATAGTTTTATTACACGATATAGTCAAAATACATTATATTATCAAAAATTTAATGTATCAGGTAAGTCAGCTTTAGGTTCACACCAATATCAACAAAATATAATGGCAGCTCAAAGTCAAGGAAGTAGTTTGAAAGCGTATTATGGTTCTTCTTCAACTCCAAGCACATATACTTTTATAATACCATTATACAAAAATATGCCAAAAACAAATTCACCAAGACCAAATCCAGCAGTTGCAAATACTATTAGTTATGAAGAAGGTGTTGTTCAAAATATTTCAACATCATTAAAAGTTAGAGCATCAGCTAATGGAACAGCAATAGGAGCGTTAAATAATAATGAATCAATTAAAATAATAAAAAGAGCAACAACTCAAGTTGGCGGATATTATTGGGATTTAATTGTTTCAAATCAAGATGGAACTTATGGATATGCAGCTAGAAATATTGATGGAAAAGAAGTATTAGTATCGACAAGTAGTAGTAATACATCATCAAGCACATCTGGTGGAACAAATGCAGGAAATCAACCATCAAATCCAACATCACCTGTACCAAGTGATAATGAGATGAAAATGTCTGGAAACTATGTAAAAATGTTACCAAATATGACAGTAGAAAGTGTAAAAGCTAAATTTCCGGATGCAGTTGTGAAAGATGCATCTGGAGCAAATGTTATGAATTCTGGAAACATAGGAACAGGAAGTAAAATTGTAACAGGAGGTCAGACATTAATAGCAGTAAAAAAAGGTGATGTAGATGGAGATGGATTAGTAACTGTTGTTGATGCAGTTATAATGTTAAATGCAATTAGAGGTGAAAGAACTCTATATAGTGAAGTAAAAGAAGCAGCTTGTATAAAAAATGATTCAGAATTTTATGTAACAGATGTAGTAACATTATTAAATTATATAAAAGGTGAAACAACTCTAAGTCTATAATATTAGAAGGGCTTTAAAAGCCCTTTTATTACAACAAATAAATAATTATTAATTTTAAGGAGGAAAAAAAGTGAATTGTACAAAATGTGGAAAAGAAATTCCTGATGGCGAAAATACACTTTGTGAAAAATGCCAAAAGAAAGAAACAAAAAAAGAAAAAAGTGGAGAAGGTAAAAAAAATAATATTATAATTATAGCAATAATTATAGCAGTCATAGCAGTATTATTAATAGTTGGATATTTAGTATTCGGAAGAAACAATAAAGTAGGAAATTCAATAGGAAATATAAGAAACTATGGATATGCAAGCTTACAAGGAAATTGGATTTATTATGTAGCACCAAATGAAGATAGTTCAAAAATTGGAATTTATAAAGTAAAAACAAATGGTTCAGGTAAAAAAGAATTATATATGAATGATGCAGATATATTATCATTAAATGTTTGTGGAAATTATTTATATTTCATTGGAGTAGGTGCAGAATCTTTTAGTGAAGAAGATGAAATTGATAACAAAATATATAAAATGAAATTAGATGGTTCAGATTTACAAGTAATCAATGATAATGAATTCAATAATAATTGCTATGAAATTTATGTAATAAATAATTCAGTTTATTATATTGGTGTAGATGCTAATATATATAAAATGAAATTAGATGGTTCAGATAAAGCAGTTGTAACTGAAAATGGAACAGGATATTTAGGAATAACAAAAGATTATATCATTTATAATAAGATGGAAGAAAATTCAAGCGACTATATTACTTATATAATGAATATTGATGGATCAAATGAAAGACCTATATTAGAAGGAAAAAGACTATATAGTGTAAATATTGAAGATGATTATGTATATTACACTAATGAAGAAAAACAAATTTATAAAACAAAGATTGATTCAGGTAATGAAGAATTAATTTTAGACACAACAGCATATAATTTAAATTTGAAAGATGATTATTTATATTATTTAAATTATCTTGACTTTGAAAATGAAGATTTAACAGTATGTATTTTTAGAATAAAAACAGATGGATCTTCACAAGAACCAGAAAAAGTAAAAACATTAGAAACATATTCATCATTTATAGATGTTGTTGGAAATTGGGTTGTTTACTTAGATAGCACAGATGAATCAGCATACATTAAAATGGTAAAAGTTGATGGAAGCCAAGAAGAAGAATTATTTTCTTTAAGTTATGAACAACAAATTGGTGAAGGAAATCAAGATACAGTAACAAATGAAAATCCAGATACAGAAAATGTTGAGCAAACTCAACCAGCAGAAAATGAAGGGGATACAAATATCACAAATACTAATGATGTAGATACAAATACTGTTGCAAATGAAGCTACAAATACAGTAGAAACTGAAGACACTAATACAGTGGCAGCAACTAACGAAACAAATGTAGAAAATACAGTACAATAAAAGTAAATAAGAGTATGAACGAAGCAAGCCTAAGATTTTCTAATAAATGGAAAGTCGTAGGCTTGTTATAATTATAATAGACTTTATGTTGACAATAAGTGTTTTTTTATGATAAACTATATAAGTTGGCAAAAACAACTAACTTATGTTTTTTACATAGCGCTAGCAAAAAATGGATATAGAAAGGGGAAAAAGATGGAAAACGAAGAAAATATTTTAGGACATGAGAAAATCGGAAAATTAATGAAGAAATTTTCTATACCATGTATAATATCACTATTAGTAAACTCTTTATATAATATTGTTGATCAAATATTTATTGGATGGGGAGTTGGATATTTAGGAAATGGAGCTACTAATGTTGTATTTCCTTTAGTTATAGTATGTTTAGCATTTGCTTTAATGTTAGGTGATGGTTCATCAGCATACTTAAGTTTGAAATTAGGAGAAAAGAAGAAAAAAGAAGCAGGAAAAGGGGTTGCAAATGGTATAGGAACAGCAGTAACACTTGCTATTATTTTCTTTATAATTTCAATAACATTTTTACCACAATTATTAAATCTTTTTGGGTGTACAGATAATTTAAGAGAATATGCTTTAAATTATGGTTATATTATTGTTATAGGATTACCTTTTATGATGATTGGTATATCTTTAAATTCAATTATTAGAGCTGACGGAAATCCAAAATATGCAATGACTTCTATGGTATCAGGAGCTATTTTAAATGTAATTTTAGATCCAATATTTATATTTGTATTTAAAATGGGAGTACAAGGTGCTGCTATAGCAACAATAATAAGTCAATTTTTAACTTTTGCTATAAATATAATGTATATAAAGAAATTTAAATCAATTTCTTTAGAGAAAAAAGATTTTAAACTACAAATAAATATAATAAAAAAAGTTGCTTTACTTGGAATAAGTAGTTTTATAACGCAAATGAGTTTTGTAGTTGTTATGGCAGTAGAGAATAATTTGCTTGCAAAATACGGTGCATACTCAAAATATGGTTCAGAAATACCAATTACTGTACTTGGTATAGTTATGAAAATTAGTCAGATATTAAATAGTATAATTATAGGAATTGCATCAGGAGCACAACCAATAGTTGGATATAATTATGGAGCAGGAAAATATGATAGAGTAAAACAAACTTTAAAATTAGTTTTAGGATTAAGCTTAATTGTTAGTACAATAGCATTTATTTTATTTCAATCAATACCAAGACAATTAATTTCTATATTTGGTAGTGGTGATGAACTTTATATGGAATTTGCATGTTTATCATTTAGAATATATTTAATGCTATGTATTTGTAATGGTGTACAAATACCATCAGGTATATTCTTCCAAGCAATAGGAAAGAGTTTCAAAAGTGCAATTTTATCATTATCAAGACAAATTTTAATATTAATACCAGCATTTGCTATATTAGGAAAAATATTTGGAATACAAGGAATGCTATATGCAGGTCCATTTGCAGACGGAACAGCATTTTGTATAGCAGTAGTATTACTTATTTTAGAAATTAAAAATTTAGGAAAATCAAATAAAGTAAGCGAAGCTTTAATAGATGATACAAGCACAGATAATAAATTAAACAAAAAAATTGTAATTACTGTATCAAGAGAATATGGTTCTGGAGGTAGATACGTAGGAAGATTGATTGCTGATAAATTAGGAATTAAATTTTATGATAAAGAGTTTATTACAAAATTAGCGCTAGAGACAGGATTATCAGAAGAATATATAGAGAGTAATGAACAAAAAAGAGATATATTAGCAGGATTAAATAATGGATATTATTTTGGATTAGATAATAGTGATGAACTATTTATAAAAGAATCTGAAATGATAAAAGAAGTTGCTAGCAAAGAATCTTGTGTAATTATAGGTAGATGCTCTGATTTTATATTAAAAGATAGAGAAAATGTAATAAAAGTATTTATATATAGTGATATGGAAGACAAAATAAAAAGAGCAACTGAAATTTATGGATTTGATACTAATAAAGCTGAAAAAGAAATAAAAAGAATTGATAAATTAAGAGCAAATCATTATAAGTATTATACAGAAAAAGAATGGAGTGATCATTCAAACTACGATATATGCATTAATAGTGATGCATTAGGAGTAGAAAAATCAGCAGATTTAATTTGTAGTATGATAAAGGAAAAAGAAACTAAATTAAAAAATGTTAAAGAAAGTATTAAAAGTTAAAGTGAAAATTTATATTATACATGAATTTAAAATTTCAGTATAACTGAGTAATTATTCTAAAGTTATATAAAAATAAATCACTAGTAATAGTGATTTATTTTTTGTATCTCAATTTTAATAGGAAATATTAATCTTATACTCTTAAGATTTTAGTAAAATATGTAAACTTTACTTTTTTGTATCTAAATGATCAAGTGCATATTCACAACATTGAACAATTAGATTATTCATAGAAATTTCTTGCTCTTGAGCTACTATTTGAAGCTTTGATACAAGTTCTATTGGCATACGAAAAGTTTTGTTTATTGTTTCAGCTTTTTGGATTTTAAACATATTTATATACCTCCTATAAAATTAAAAAAATTATATATGCATTTTCTAATATTTTATACACTCTTTTTTTGCACATTTAAACGAGATACAGAAATGCACATTTGTTTGAGATTAATAAAAGTATATAATATCTTTTGTGAAAAAAATGTTGTATTTTGTAGAAAAAATAAAAATATTATAGATTAAAAAAAGACAAAAAAATGGAGCTTATAGGCGGAATCGAACCGCCGACCTACAGGTTACGAATCTGTTGCTCTACCAACTGAGCTATATAAGCATGAAATTATTATATATTTAAAGAAATAAAAAATCAAGAAATTTATATACTGAATTTAGATTACTTGTACAAAACAAATAATTTTGATATACTTTACATATTATAAGATATGGAGGAGAAAAATTGTGCATACTGAATATGAAGTAAGAGTTCTAGAAATAGATAAAGAAAATTTAATAAGAAAATTAGAAAAATTAGGAGCAGAAAAAATAGCTGATTTTAATTATAAAAGAAAAATTTATAATTTTATTCCAAAAGATGACAATAAATGGATTAGATTAAGAACTGATGGAAAAAAGACTACGTTAACAATAAAAAAATTAGAAAGTTTAGAAATTAATGGAACAAAAGAAATGGAAGTAGAAGTTTCTAATTTTGAAGAAACAAATAATATATTAAATGAGCTTGGGTATACAGCACATACATATCAAGAAAATAAAAGAACAAGATATGTTTTAAATAATGTAGAACTAGATATTGATTCTTGGCCTTATATACCAACATATCTTGAAATAGAAGGAAAAGATGAACAATCAGTTAAAGACATGATAAAGCTTTTAGAAGTAGATGAAAGTAAAGTTACATCTATTGATGTTCAAGGAGTTTTTAGAAGATTTTATAATATTGAAATATCAAATGTACCAGTTATAAGTTTTGATAAACCACTAGAGGATAAATATTATATAAATAATATGAAAAAATCATAGAAAATAAGAAATTTAATTAATAAGAATAAATATTAGAAAGAGTGGAAAAATAAAAATGCCTAATTTTAGATTAAGTAGTTTTAATATAACAACAATTGGTATAGGAATATATTTAATAGTATTGGGAATTATGTACTATTTTATATTTCATAAACATCATAAAAGAAATAAAGTAGAATTTAATGAGTTGATAAGTTTACTTACAAAATATTATTCCTTATCAATAATTTCTACAATTATAATTATACTTGGGGTGCAATGTTTTGTATTTGCTAAACAATCTAATTATGATAGAAATGAAGTGATATTATATATTTTTACAGGAATATTAATTATATCAGCAACCTTAATTAACTATATATTTTATATAAAAAGAAATTTAAGAGACTACAATCCTGTTACAAGAGAACATAATAAGCAAGTAACTCTTAAAATAGGAGAAGTTTTAGAACTAATAATATTTATAATTTTTATATTAATGCCAATCTGGAGAATACCAGTATTTATAGATTTATTTGATAATAAAAAAGAAATGATAATAGAAATATTAAAATCATTTTTACTATCAACAGCTGCTATTATTTTAATATTTAATTTAAATCCACTAAATGTTAAAGAAAAATTAGCGAACTTTTTTAAAGAAAAGTAAGTAAATAAGTTATAATATGTATAAGTACTTTAAATATAAGATAATAAATAATTTATTTAATATATTTAAATTTTAAAATAATTAATTGACATAATTAGAAAAAAATGGTATTATATTTACGTAGTATATATAAACTGTGAAGAGGAAAAGTAAAATATAGGTTACTTACAGAGAGGATTAGTTATTAGCTGGAAACTAATCTAAGAAAACATATTTGAAAAACTACCTTGGAGTTTCCACTTGAAAAAGTGGCGCAAAGATAGCGTTATAAATCTATTAAGAGTTAAACAGTAGGGTGGAACCGTGAGAAATAAACTTACCCCTATAGGTACAAAAGATACCTATAGGGGATTTTTGTACTTAAAATAAATTTTTTATACTTGGCTTTTTTGTTGTCGTAGTTTCGAGAATTTTCGAAGAAAATTATTGAAGTATGCTTGGCGAACAAAGCGAGGAGAAGGAGGAATTTATTATGTTTAAAGTAAAATTACATGGAGGAAAAACAATGGAAGTAGAGGAGAGTATGTATTGGCATACAACTTCTCATATTATGGCTCAAGCAGTAAAAAGATTGTTTCCAGAAGCAAAGGTTACAATAGGACCAGCGATTGAAAATGGGTTTTATTATGATTTTGATGTAGAAAAACCATTTTCAGAGGAAGATTTAAGAGCAATCGAAGAAGAAATGAAAAAAATCATTAAAGAAGATTTAGAGATTGAAAGATTTGAGCTTTCAAGAGAAGAGGCTATCAAATTTATGGAAGAAAAGAATGAGCCTTACAAAGTAGAATTAATTAAAGAATTACCAGAAGGAGAAGTAATTTCTTTTTATAAACAAGGAGATTTTACAGATTTATGTAGAGGACCACACTTACCAACAACAGGAGCAGTAAAAGCAGTAAAATTATTGACATCTTCAGGAGCTTATTGGAGAGGTGATGAACATAACAAAATGTTACAAAGAATTTATGGTATATCATTTCCAAAGGCAAGTGAACTTGAAGAATATCTAAATATGATAGAAGAAGCAAAAAAAAGAGATCATAGAAAACTTGGAAAAGAATTAGATTTGTTCTTTTTTGATGAAACAGCACCAGGTATGGCATATTGGATGCCAAAGGGATTTAAAATGATGAATATTTTAATAGATCTTTGGAGAAAAGAACATGAAAAAAGAGGATATATGGAATTTTCTGGACCTCAATTAAATAGTAGTGAACTTTGGAAAATATCAGGGCACTGGGATCATTACAAAGAAGATATGTTTGTTTTAACAGATTCAGATGGAAAAGAACAAGCATTAAAACCAATGAATTGTCCAAATGCAATAAAAATATTTGCTTCTAAATTAAGAAGTTATAAAGACTTACCATTAAGATTTAATGATATAGATGTAATTCATAGAAATGAAAAATCAGGACAATTAAATGGTTTATTTAGAGTTAGAATGTTCCGTCAAGATGATGCACATAACTTTATTACAGAAGACCAAATTGGTTCTGAAATTAAAGATATTATAGAAATAGCAAAATATTAGATCGGAAGAGCACACGTCTGAACTCCAGTCACCTACGACAAT
>CAMSWH010000005.1 GCA_947064765.1 uncultured Clostridium sp. | reverse complement strand
CCAGTCCGAGGTATTTAATCCTAGAGACATCAATGTCCTCTTTCTCTACAGGTGGCTTTTCAGACTGCTTGATGGTTAATGTTGCTTTCATAGGACTTGGAACCTTGTAATTGCTATCAGTAACCTTAAAATAAACAGTTACCTCCTGCGAACCAACGCTGGTCCTGCCATTGTTTACATAGTGATCTACTTCTACATTGTTCGGAAGTGTAGAAGTATCCACATAAATAAAATGTTCTTTGCCGTCATACTCAAATACTTGATTTTTAAAAACAGTCTTGCTCATATCAGGACTTGCTTTCTTTATCTTCATTGTTACCTTAATCGGATCAATGGAGTTATATTTATTTGTATCTACACTGAAGTAGAACCAAACATCATAAGTTCCTGCATCAACTTTGCCGTTTCCGGTAACTCTCAAAACTGAAACTTCAGGTGGTAACGTAGAGTTCACAATATTGACAAACTTCTTCGTTCCATCATAGGTATGCTCTAAACCTTCAAAGCGCACTCCTGTCATATCGATATCTTCCTTGTTCGGATTACTATCTTTGATAATCTTCAGGATTGCAGTCATTGGATTAGGAACATTGTAGTTTTTAGGATCCTTTACGCCAAAAACGGCTTTTACTGTATAGGTTCCCGGTACCGACTGTTTATTTCCTTCATAGTGATCCACAAACACTTCTGGAGGCAATGTCGTTTCATCAACGTAGCATGAGTACTCCCAGCCATCATATTTGTACGAACGGTCGGGGAAGGATACATTGCTCATGTCAGGATCTGCTTTATGAATCTTCATGGTAACTTTAATCGGCTCTACTGGATTATACTTACTTTCATCAACCGTGAAATAAATATTCACCTCGTAAGTTCCAGCTTCTGTCTGACCATTTCCTTCATAGCGAATATTTGTAATTCCTTTTGGTATAGAGCTCTTTACAACTGTAACGCTGTGTGATTTCTTGTCATATACCCATTCTAATCCTTCAAACTGAAGCACAGACATATCTATGTCTTTTTTAACCACAGGATCCGGATCTTCATCACCAGAGCCACCGCCATCTTTGATAGTAAGCTTAGCTCTCATGGAAGTAGGTACTTCATAGTTCCTTGTGTCATATACACCAAAATAAACTGTTACCCACTGAGATCCCGTCGCTGAACGTCCGTTGTTCTCATAGTGATCCACAAATACTTCCGAAGGCAATTTGCTCTCATTAACAGACAAATAATGTATCTGCCCGTCATATTTGAACTCCCTGCTCTCAAAAATACCTTTTGCCGACATATCCGGTGAAGCCTTCTTGATTTCCAGCCATGCCTGCAATCTTCCAATAACATTGCCATTAGAATCATACAAAATTGCTGTTACAAGATACTTGCCCGCTTCTGTCTTATAGTTGTTGCGGTATTCTACACGAACTCCATCCGGAACATTGGTTGCTTCCAAATGATGCTCATTTTTGTCGTAGGTGAAAGACTTTCCTTCAAAACCTACTCCTGAAATATCAGGTGTATTATTGTTGTTCTCGTCTTCATCAGACGGCTGCTGCTGAGTATCATCCTTTTGGTCTGAATCAGGATTCTGCTCGCTTGGTTTGCTGGTTTCATCTGGTTTGCCAGTGTTTTCACTGCTGTTTTTGTCATCTTCGCTTTCTGCATCAGGGTTTGCTCCAACTGTTACAACTCGTGTCACAGCCTGATCGCCATTTTCTCCCTTGTAAGTGTAAGTTATTATATACTTCCCTGGCTGGGTCGTATCAATCTCACACTTACTTGCCTGATGCTCTTTTGTTACCTCATGACTTTCGCCATTTTCGTCGATTACGTCGACCTTTGTCCAAACCTTGGACAGTTCTTCAGAATATTCCACTTTCACATTTCCAACTTCGCAAATCCGCACGCCTTCGTCTACAAATTCTTCGCCATACTTGACGTGATTGTAAGCCTTGCCGTTCAGGTACATTACCATTTCACTGACATCATCCACATTTGTGTTATTGTCATCTGTGATCGCAGGGCTTGGTGTTGGAGTTGAATCCGGGGTAGGAACATCATTGCTGCCGCAGCTTCTCAGACACAAAATAAGCAGAATAATCGCTATTATGCCGCCGCCAATAAGCCAATTCCGTTTGCCATTTTTCTTCATAGCAGTTTCCTCCTTTTCATTGCTGTTTTGTTGATAGTTGCTTGTTGTCATTTGACACCTCCATAAATATGAAATTTTGAATGTTCTTTCTTCCCATAAACTATTGTTGATCGTTTTTGGGAGCTGTGGCTTAAATAACAGCCACATTAATACAAGGCGCTAAAACGACACCTTATTACTATTATAGCTTTTTTTCATCAAAATGTCAATATCTGTAAATCATTATGTAAACACATTTTGAATATAAATTTACTTCCTATAAAATATTTTTAGAACAAAAGTGGGCAATATTCAATATAAAAAAAATAAAACCTTACTGAATTGTCCAAGTATTTGTCCTAATGCACCGATTTTGTTATGCAAAATTGTGTGCAAAATTAGCGAAGCTTTTATTTAGTAGGAAAGTTCAAAGAACTTTCCTACTAAATAAAAAAGGAAACCATAATTTAATAATTACAATTTCCTTTATATATATTATTCAAATAATGCTCTTATCTTCTTAATTAAATAATGGCTACCTCCTAAATCTCTAGCATCTTCTACCATACTCACTACTACATATTGTTTATCTGAATTCTCATCAGTAGTTATTAAATTAAACCATCCTAAAGTTTCTGCTGTTTCATCTTTTGATGCTTTTAATTCTGCTGTTCCAGTTTTTCCAGCTAAACTAACACCTGAAATTTTCATATCATTTGCTGTCCCTTCTGGATTTTCTATTACTTGTATTAAATCTTCTTTTACTATATTTGCTGCTTCTTTTGAGAAAGCATTTTCTTTTAAATACTCTGCTTGAGCATTATCTTTATATTCTATATATGGTTTTATCATATTTCCATCATTTACAAATGCTGAATATATACTTGCCATATGAATAGGATTTACTAAAATTTCTCCCTGACCATATCCACTATCTGCTAAAGCTATTTCTGTTTTTATTTCCCCACTATTAGATATTTTAGATTGTGATAATCCTAAGTTTAAATTTAGATTTTCTTCAAATCCTATATTTTTTAATCCTTTTGCAAAATCATCTTTTCCAATTTTTAGTGCTGCTTGTGCAAAAAAGATATTATCAGAATGAATTAATGCATTTTTTATATTTTTTGCCCCACTATATGCTGTAAGTGTTGTTATTTTATAATCTCCCCAACTTGAACTTTTTTGCCAGCTTAAATCATCATAACTAAAAGTATCCTCTTCAGTTAATTTTCCACTCGTTAATCCTATTGCTGCTGTTACTGGCTTAAATGTAGATCCTGGACACCAATTTTTTGTATATCTTGAATACATTGGATTTCTTTCATCTTCTTTAATAGAATTCCATTTTTGTGTTCCCATTCCATATATAAATTGATTATTATCATATGATGGTGTACTAACTAATGCTAAAAGTTCTCCTGTTTTTGGATTCATTACAACAAAAAATCCTTTATCATCTTTTAACTCTTCATATAATTTTGATTGAATACCTGCATCTATTGTTAATCTTATATCTTCACCATTTTGTACTTCTTTTGATGCTATAGTCTTTTTTATTACTCCTTTTTCATCTTCAATATTAATTTCTTTTCCTGCTGTTCCTCTTAGTCTATCTTCAAATTGTTTCTCAAATCCTGCTTTTCCTATTACACTATTTTGATTATATCCTTTCTCTGGATTTTTTTCTAAATCTTCTGCTGTTACATTTTGTATATATCCAATTAAATGAGATGCTGCTTCTGCTAAAGGATATACTCTATCTTTTGAAGTACTTATTTTTACTCCTTTAATTTCTAATAATTTATCTTTTAATCCAAATTCTTTTGCTCCTACTTTTTTAATAGGAACAAAAGTATCACTTTTCACATAAGATGCATTTAATGCTTTATTAATTGTTTCTACTGATACATCCAAAAGTTCTGATATTTTTTGTATATCTTCTTGATTTTCACTCATTTTTCCTGGAACAAGTCCTACTGATGATACATCTCCTTCACCTGCTAAGACTTCTCCATTTCTATCTAAAATACTACCTCTTGAAGCTTCTATTGTTTTTACTTTTATTTTATCTGTATTATCTAAACTAGGATATATAAAATTAGAAGACCATTCTAATTCATACTTTTTTGTTTCCTTATTTTTTATTAAAATAGAATTTGCAGAAAATTTTATTTCTCCTGCTAATGTATTCATTGATATATTATAATTTAATCTATATTTATTATTATCTATTTTTTCTTCTGATGTTATTTCTAAATTATAATCAGACATTGATATTCCATCATATATATTTTTATTCCTTGATATAAAATCCTCTTCTGATATGTTTTCTTTACTTTCACTAGTTATTAATGAATACATTGATTCGTAATTTTCTTCTTTTATAAAAGATACATATTCATTTAAACAACCAGTTGGAGTTGCTCCTTTATTATTTTTTATAAATATAAATATTCCTATTGCTAGTAAAACTATAATTACTAAAACTATTCCAATTATAAGGCTCTTTTTTTTATTCATATATTTATTCCTTTCTTTTATATATCATTCTCATCAGATTCGTAAATATAATATCAAAATATTAACTTTATTTCAAGAACAAAAAATGGACGATATTTAAACAAAAAATTGAATTATAAAATCTTACCTATTTATAATTCAATTTTAATTAATAACTCTTTGTATATATTACTTCTCTTACTTTTCTTATATTTTCTATTATTTGTTTTTCAAAATTTCTTTTTAAATCATATTGTTTAAATAATAGTTCTTTTATAGTACTCTGTTTCTCTTTTGAAAAATGATTCCATTTAGGTTGTATTTCTTCCATGAGCTCAATCCATTTTAAATATATATTTTTATTTCTATTATAATTTTTATTGTTTCCATTAATCCATTTGTCTACTGTTACAAATTTTTTAGTATCTACTTTGCATGCTTTAGAATTAATAAATAAATCTCTATTTATATCTATTGGCACTAATGGAAAAACTATGCATTGTAATGGCTTCACTTTGTTTATTTCACATTTATAATTTTTTTCATCATTAAATATACAATTTCTTTTTTCTCCAACCCCCTTTATTACAATCTCTGGTGGTTCATTTTCAGCTTCTACAGTATATTTTTCTAAAAATTCTTCTACTGATATTTTTAAAAACTTACTTATTTCTAAAACATTTATTGGTGTTATCTTTATATCCCCTCTATATTCACAACATTTATCGCATATAGAACAGTTTAAATTTACTTTTGATTTCAAATTTAATATTTCTTCATTAGTTTCTGTATTCACTTTAAACTACATTCCTTTCGTACTTCGATAGAAAGCACATTTATTAAAAACTTTATCTTTCTTTTAAATTATTTTCTTTCTATACATCAATTTTATTAGCAAAAATTTTATCTATAAATTCATCTGGATAATGTTTATCTAAAAATATATCTATTCTATTTTTTGGTGGTATATTATGTTTTCTTTCAGTTTGTCTATAAACTGCTGTCCAAGAAATAATTACATTTAAAACCATAAGTCCTACTGCTATAACTGTAATCCATCTTAAAACCTCATTATCTGACTTATCTTTTATTTTTGCTATAAGTGGTGTAATATATATAGCATATAATACTCCTGCAATTCCCCAATATGTACAATGTAATAAACTTGTTCTTCCATTTATATTAAATGTAAGATATGAATAATCCCATGATATTGTACCAAAAACTTTTTCTTGAATATATGAAAATAAATATTCAGTTATTCCCCCAAGTACCATTGTAATTAGATATATTTTTGTTTTCTTTTCTGTATGTATATTGTTTAATATTAAATAATATAATACAACTCCCATACCATATACTGGTATAAATGGACCATATAGTAATCCTCTTCTTGACTCAAAATATCCTTTTTGAAATAAAACTACTGTCATTTCAAAAATATGTCCTATAATACTTCCTATAATAAATAACCAAAATATTACTATTAATTCCTCTATTACTTTACTTTTCTTCATATTAATACCCCAAATATTTAATAATTATATGAGTAAAAATCTAAGTTATATCAAATACATTCTATAATACTTTATTATTTTTTCATATTGATTATTCTTACATAAATCTTACATTTCTGTAATATTTTATCATTACTTATTATAACATAAAGAACAATTTTCGACAATTTTTTTAGTCTAAAAAAATAAAAATTAAGAAATAAAATTTAATTTTAATTCCTTAATTATAAGAACAAAAGAGCTCTTTTTAAATTCTCAAATATTTTAAATATATTTAAGTGGCTCGTCTTTGTTTGATGCGCATAACTTATCTGTAGCTTGCTTTGCTTCGCACAGCTAAGAAATGTGCAAATTCTGCGAAGTCTTTATATTATAGGAATTGCGGAGCAATTTCCAATAATATAAAACAAAAAGATTGGAGAAATCCAATCTTTTCATTAATTTAAGAAGAAACCCCCAGTATAACCAGAGGTTTCTTCTTAAATTAATGAAAATCCTCCAGCTATGCCAGAGGATAATTATTATTCAATAGTAAATATTTTATCTTCTTTTAAGCTTTTTGGCACATCAATTACTCTTTGATTTGATGATCCTTTCCATTTTAATTTCGGATTTCTTTCTTCATCTTTATATTGTCCATCAACTAAAACATCTATATAATTTAAAACTTCTTTATCTTTTAAATCTTTATCAAATGAGAAACCTGACCATACCCATACATTTTTATCTGGTAATTTTTCTTTAAATGTTTTTACAAGCTTTGTTGTTCCTTCAAGATTATTTGGATGTAATGGCTCTCCACCTAAAACAGATAAACCTTTTACATTCTCATTACTACATAATTCTACTATTCTATCTATTGTTTCATCTGTAAATTCTTTTCCACCATTAAAATCATGTGTTTCTGGATTGAAACATTGTTTACAGTTAAATGTGCATCCTTGCATAAATATTGAAACTCTTACACCTGGTCCATTTGAAATATCCATTTTTCTAATTTTGTTATATCTCATTTTAGTTTTTTCCTTCCTATGCCTCTTATTTTTACATAAATCTATACTGTATTTTTTTATGTATTATACAATAAATAACATATTTTAATACATAAAATAATTTTGATTTTATTATCACTAATCATCTTTATTATCAAGATGTAATACTCTTTCTTTTATTTCTTGAGTCCTTCCTTTATTCCAAAAATTACTTCCTATATAACCACATGTTCTTCTTGCTACATTTAAAGTATTATGATCTCTATTTCCGCAGTTTGGACAATACCATTCTAAATCATCATCAATTAAAATTTCTCCATCAAATCCACATTTTTGGCAATAATCAGATTTTGTATTTAACTCTGCATACATAATATTATCATAAATAAATTTGATTATTTGTAATACAGATTCTATATTATTTTGTAAGTTAGGTGTTTCTACATAACTAATAGCTCCACCTGGACTTAATCTTTGGAATTCACTTTCTAATTTTAATTTTGAGAAAGCATCTATATCTTCAAATACAGGAACATGATAAGAATTTGTTATATAATCTCTATCTGTTATTCCTTCTACTATTCCAAATCTATCTTTTAAACATTTCGCAAATTTATATGTTGTTGATTCTATTGGTGTTCCATAAACACTATAATCAATATTTTCCTTTTCTTTCCATTCTTTACATTTATCATTAAGTTTTTGCATAACTGCTAAACCAAATTCTTTACCTTTTCCATTATCAGTATGGCTACGTCCAGTTACATATTTTACACATTCATATAATCCTGCATATCCAAGTGATATTGTAGAATATCCGTCATGTAATAAATCATGTATGCTTGCTCCTTTTGGTAATCTTGCTAAAGCCCCATGTTGCCATAATATTGGTGCAACATCACTTGTTGCTTTACTTAATCTTTGATGTCTAAGTTGAAGAGCTCTGTGGCATAATTCTAATCTTTCATCATAAATTTTCCAGAATAGCTCTAAATCTTTTCCAGATGATAATGCAACATCAACTAAGTTTATTGTTACAACCCCTTGATTAAATCTTCCATAATATTTTGGTTTATTTGTTTTTGGATCAACATATGGTGTTAAGAATGAACGACATCCCATACATGGATAACAATTTCCATTACCATTTCTGTCTATTTTATATTCTAACATTTTCTTTTCTGAAATATAGTCTGGGACTAATCTTTTAGCTGTACATTTTGCTGCAAGCTCTGTTAAATACCAATATTTACTGTCTTCATTTATATTATCTTCTTCTAATACATATAATAATTTAGGAAAAGCTGGTGTTACTGGTACACCTTTTTCATTTTTAAATCCTTGCATTCTTTGCTTTAAGAATTCTTCAATTATCATTGCTAATTCTTCTTTGTATTCTTTAGTTTCTCCCAAATACATACATACTGATAGAAATGGTGCTTGTCCATTTGTATTTGTCATTGAATTTACTTGATAATTAAAAGTTTGTACTCCATCTTCTACTTCTTTTTTAGCATCTTGTTTAGCAAACTTTTTAGCTGTTTTTTCATCAAGTCCTCTTTTTAAATATCTTTCTTTATATTTATTAAAACTATCTCTTACAAATGGTGCTAAATGGCTTAATGTCACTGTTGCTCCACCATAACTTGATGATGTAACTGCAAGTATTATTTGTGTTGCTATTGTTGCTGCTGTAATAAATCTATGAGGCTTTTCAATCATTACTCCATTAATTATAGTTCCATTTTGTAACATATCTTCTAAGTTAATTAATTCACAATTATGAAGAGCATTTTGTGCAAAATAATCTGCATCATGAAAATGTATAATACCATCATCATGTGCTTTTACTATATCTTCTGGTAATAAAAATCTTCTGGTAATATCTGTACTTGTAATTCCAGCTAAATAATCTCTTTGTGTTGTTACAACTTTAGCATTTTTGTTAGAGTTTTCGTTATTCCAATATTCACTTTCACCTTCTATTAATTCCTTAATAGATTGATCTGTTGTATTAGCTTTTCTTATTAATTCTCTTGTGTATCTGTATGTGATATATTTTTTTGCTAAGATGTATTTTTCAAATTCCATTAATTTTTCTTCTATGATATCTTGTATATCTTCTACTAAAATTCTTGGTTTATCAAGTTCTTCTATGTATTTAATAATTTCTTCAATTTTTTCTTTAGAAATTTTTTCTCTTCCTCTAACTTCATTATTAGCTTTTTGAATTGCAATTCTTATTTTTTCTGGATTATAATCAACTATTGATCCATCTCTTTTAATTATCTTCATTTTTTCCTCCCAAATTTTTAATGTATTTTTATATTTTATAATATAAATTTTAATTTTCAGTAGCTACTTTTTTTAACTTACTCCAGCATATCCAATATTATATTTATCTATTAAATTTATTATTTTTTCTAACTCTTGTTCTGTTAGATTTTCCATACTAATATCTAACATATGTCCTGCTAAACATAATCCATGATATGGTGCTTCTATTTCTATCTTATCTTCTATTTCTGTTTTATACCATTTTGGAATATCAATGCTATTCGTATAACTTTCTGAATCAGTTACACCTTTAATATCTCCATATAATAACCTATCTTTTCTTATAAATTTTTCTTCTAGTTCTTTTGATATTGCTATTATTGCAAAATTCAAATTATATTTTTCTGAAAACTCTTCTGCTAAATCTTTTATTAAAGTTACTATTTCTAATCCTAGTTTTTGAGCTTCTTTTGATTGTCCATGATGTTCTCCTATTAAAGTAATTAATGTTTCAGCTAATCCTGTAAATCCTATATTTAATGTTCCATTTTTTATTACCTCTTCTACTGTATCATTCTTATCTAAGTTTTTGCTGTTTTTCCATATTCCAGACATTAGTAATGGAAATTGATTTGCCACCCCTGTGCCTTGAAATTTAAATCTTTCATATAATTGTATAGCTGATATTTCTAAATAATTTTCTAATTCATTTTTAAATATTTGTATTACAGTATTTTTATATTTTTCTGTCATATTAACTTGACTTTCTAAACCTATTTCAAAGTTTACTCCAAGTTTATCTTGTGCTTTTAACGCTGATTCTATCGCAATCTTTGGCATATCTACTGCAATTTGTGCTAAATTTCCTCTTCCTATTGATGTTTTTTCTCCATGTCTGTTTTCAAATATTCTTACTCCATCACCTAAAATTGCACATTCATAATACCATCTTTGACTATCATCTTTTTTCCACATTTTATTTTCATTAAAGTTTGTATCTAAATTAACATAGTTTGGAATTTTTCTTTTTGTTGTAACTTTTAGTGCTAATTTATATAAGTCATAATTTTTATCTTCTGGCAGGTAATTTACTCCTTTTTTCTTTTTCCAAACTTGGATAGGATATATCGGAGTTTCATTATTCCCTATTCCTTCATAAGTTAATTCTAAAATTTCTCTTATAATACATCTTCCTTCTGGTGATGTATCTGTTCCATAATTTATTGTATTAAAAGCCATTTGTTTATCTAAAGTTATTGAAATTATATTCATATCATGTATATATGTTTTTATAGATTTATGTACTCTATCTATTGTGTTATTTATTGCTATTTGTATATTTCTATCTTTTTCTGATAATCCTTTTAAGTCTTTTTTTATATATTCTACTACTTCATATTCTTCTACATTAATTCCTAATTCTTTTTGTTTATTTATTTCTTCAAGATATGTATTTTTTACATATGGCGCTAAAAAATAATCAAATGCTGGAATTGATTGCCCACCACTAATTTCTTTTTGTATTGCTACCATTGGCATATATATATAATTTATTGCCTCTTCTATTGTTTGTGGTTTATCTCCTAATGCTTTTCCTACTTCAAATCTATTTTCTAATATTTTATTTAATGGATATTGAAAAGAATTTAAAGATTTTGTTGCATAATAATCTTTATCATAAATATATATATATCCTTCTTTTTCCGCTTTTCTTACATTTGATGATAATAAAAATGCTTCAACATAAGGTTTTATTACTTCTGATGCAAATCTCATCATCATTATTCTTGGAATATCCATATTTGTTTTTTGATTAAAATCATTTGTTTTTGCACTTATTATATCCAAGAATACTTCTTGTGTTTTTGATCTTCTAGCAATATCCCTATTATATCTATAAGTTATATAACTTTGAGCAACCTCTTTTCTACTAGAACCCATTAACTTTTTTTCTACTAAATCTTGTATTTCATATACATTAATTTGTTCTGTATTCTCTAGTTGCTTTTCAATACTGCTTGCAATTTTATTTGCTAAATCAAGATCAATTCCATCTGGTGTTTGAATCATTGCTTTTGTTATTGCATTTACAATTCTTTCTTTATTAAATTCTACAACTCTTCCATCACGTTTAATTATTTGCATTCGTTACCTCTTATCTTTATTTGAATATATTTTATTGTAAATACATTTTAAAAAAAGTTGCTTTAGCAACTTTTTTTATTTTTTACAAATTATTACATAAAATCCACGTATTTCAAAGCTTTATTTTAATATATATCATTTATGTTACAAATTATTATATTTTTCAAAATAGCTTAAAATTAATATTTTATTTTTTTAGTGTTGCTATAGCAACAATTCGGTGGTATACTATATATATTCTAATTAAGAATATAAGTTTTAACAGGAGTAAGTAGATGTAATCTAAAGTAGCATCTAAAAAGTAATATGAGAAAAAATTTAGATATAAAAAGTTTCACTACCAAACTACAAGCTAATTGTAAATTAGTTGAAGTTAAAGAATTTCAAGAAAATGAAATTATAACAACCTTCTTAGTAAAAAGAAATCAGTTTTGTATTTTGCTTGAAGGAGACGCTCAACTTATTACATACGATAAAAACGGAAATAAAAAAATTTTATATTATTATAGACCAAATGATATATTTGGAGAATCTCTATTTAAAATCTCAATGGATAGAGAACTTTTTGTTTTAGCAAAAAAGAAATGTAAAGTTTTATTTTATCCATACGATATAGCTGAGCTTTGTACAGAAAATTGTTTATATCATATTGATATTTTAAGAAATCTTCCAGATCTTATTATGCATAGTATTGCTGAACAAAACTTTAGAATGATTCTGCTTACAACAAAAAGTGTTAGAGAAAAATTATTAACATATTTTAACTTACTATCTGCTGAAAATAATAGTAAAAGTTTTGAACTTCCTTTTTCTTTAACAGATTTATCTGATTATTTAATGATTGAAAGAACTGCTATGATGAGAGAATTTAAAAGATTAAAAGATGAAAATATAATTAAAAAAAATAAAAATAAAATAACTTTAATATAACATTTTATTCTTTTATGTTATTAATAGACATTTCTATCCTGTTTGATACATATGTTATAGAATATAAATAATAATAATAATAATAATAATAATAATAATAATAATAATAATAATAATAAAAGCGGGTTTTATCTAAAAATAAAACTCCGCTTTTACTATTTAATTTATATTATTATTTAATTTTAACACCTAATAAATATAATAAATCCATACATTGAAATTGATTAATTATCGCTCCCTTTATATCTTCTATTGATATTGCCATTCCCTCTATTGTACTATCAGATAAATCTATGTTTTTCAAACTTGTATTTGAAAAATGTGCTTGTGTTAAATCTGCTTTTTCAAAATATACATTCTTTAATCTGTTTTCTTGAAAATAACTATTTCTTAATCCTGTAGTAGTAAACAAAATATTTTCCATACTTGCCATTGAAAAGTTTATATAATTTGCATTAGTTTCATTAAAAATAATATTATATAACCTAGCATCTATAAAATTACATCCTGTTATTTTGCAATTGTTAAATTCACATCTTATAAATGAACATTTTTCAAAAGAAGTATTTGAAAAATTGCAATTAATAAATTTTACATTATTAAAAGTATTCTTTTCTAATATGCTATTCACAATATTAGCATTGTTAAATACAATATTTTCAAATTCTATATTATTTAATTCAATATTTTCATTTTCAAGGTTTTGTACAATTTTATTTTCAATTACATCTATATTCTTTGCATTTTCTACTAAATTATTTAATTCTATCAAGTCTTTTAAAAGGTTCTCTTTTGGTTTTAATATATTCATTTTTACCTCTTGCACTAAATTTTAAATAACATAATCATATATATAAGATATGCTATTAGATATATAACTCCATTCGGTTTATTCATTTCATTTTTAGGTGGTATCATAGGAAATAAAGCAAGTAATATTGTTCCTAATATTAATATTACCATTTGAATATTATATGTAGGATTATATACTATTGGTTTTATAAAAGCTGAAACTCCTATTATAAGTAACATGTTAAAAATATTTGATCCTATAATATTACCTATCGCTATATCACTATCTCCTTTAATTGCTGCTGTAACACTTGTTACTAATTCTGGTAAACTTGTTCCTATTGCCAATATTGTTAAACTTATTATTTGCTCACTTATATTAAAGTGCTCTGCAATAATTACGCTATTATCTACAGTAAAATCTCCTCCGATTTTTAATCCTATTGCTCCTAAAATAACAAATATAATACTTTTAATTATTGATATATCATTATTAAGATCATCTTTTGGAGTACTTCCATTATCTTCTCTATCAAATTGTTCACCTTTTATTCCCATAAATATTGTATATAATATAAATAGTATAAATAATCCAATTAATATCATTGAATCAATTTTAGATATTCCTGTACCTAAATTACAAAGTATCATAAAAATAACTGTTACTATTAAGCACATTGGTATTTCTATTATTCTAGTTTCCCTTTGAAATTTTACAGGTTTTATAACTGCTGATAATCCTAAAATTAATAATAGATTACATATATTGCTACCAACTGCATTTCCTATTGCCATATCTGAATATCCTGAAAGTGCTGATGTAACACTTACAAATAATTCTGGCATTGAAGTTCCTATCGAAACAACTGTTAATCCTATTATTATTTCTGGAATATGAAATTTTTTTGCTATATTACTTGAACCTTCTACTAAAAAATCTGCTCCTTTTATAAGTAATACAAATCCTACAACTATTAAAATTACTGCTAGTCCCATTTTTTTCTCCTATCATTACATTACTTGAAATCATTATGCAATTTTTAATTTCATCAACTTTTAATATTTAATTTTTTATTTATTAAATTACTATATCTGCTTCCATATCATTTGATTTTCTTTAAATTCATATATAATTTTTCCTTCATTATACAAATATGACAAATATGATCTAATTGTACTTCCAACTAAAACATATTGATTAGCATTCATCACTAACTTATATTCATCAAAAATCTCTTTTAATATCTGTTCAAAAGTTTTTTCTTGTTTGCAAACTTCATATATCTTATTTAATATTTCTTGTACTTTATTTGAGTTAATTTCAATTAAATTTGATATATTCTCTGTTGCTTCTGAATGAGAAGGAATATAAAATTTTCCTTCTAAGCCTTTTAAATAATCTAAGGTATTTAAAAATTCTTTTATATCATAAATAAAAAACAAATGGTATTTTGTAATTGTTTCTTCACTAAACAATGAATCTGCTAGAAAATAAACATCATCACTTGTTTTTATTCCAATCATATCAAAAAAATGACCTTTTAAACTAAAATACTCTAATCCTTCTGGCAAATTATTTTCTATATTAATTACTTTTGACTCTTTTGCAAGTAAAAACTTATTTGTTATATCTTTAAAAGGATATCCTCCATAAAGGAAAGATGGTTCTAAAATTGGATTTTCTGTAAAAGATTTTTCAATATTATATGCAAAAATCTTACAATTTGTTCTATCTTGAATAATCTTATTTCCACCAATATGATCTGCATTTGAATGTGTTGTAATAATCCCTTTTATATTCCAGCCTTGCTCTTCTATAATTTTTAAAATCTTTTTTCCTGCATCCTTATCATTACCTGAATCTATAAGATATACATCATTTTCATCTATTTTATATATTCCTATATTAGTAGGATTTTTTATATAGTAAGTTTTTTCTCCAACTTTTATAAGTTCCATTATTTATTCCTTTCTTTAATTTTGCATATCATAAATTCAAATATTTCATCTATATTCCTATTTGTAGTATCTATTGCAATAGCATTTTGTGGTTTTACAAAATTTCCACCATTAATATCTAAATCATCTCTTATTCTTAAATTTTTTCTAACCTCATTAATATCTAATGCTTGATTTGTTTTCCATAATCTTTCTACTCTTGTTTCAAAATCTGAATATAAGTAAAATTTTATATCAGCTTCTGGTACAATTCTTGTTCCTATATCCCTTCCTTCCATTACAGTATGATTTTCTTTTATAAAATTCCTTTGAATTTTTCTTACCAATTCTTTTATTTCTACTATTGTTGCCCATTTTGTTGAATAAAATGATACTTTTTCTGTTCTAATTTCTTTTGAAACATCTTTATTATTAAGAAAAGTTTTATCATCTATAAAATCTATTTTTATTTTATCTATTTTTTTAATAACGTCTTCAATATTATTCATATCTAAATTTTGATTCATTATTTCTAATGCAATACATCTATATATTGCACCAGTATTAAAATTTTTGAATCTCATTTCTTTTGAAATCATTTTTGCTAATGTTGATTTTCCATTAACACCTAATCCGTCAATTGATATTATCATAAAATAACCTTCTATATTTTTTATTCACATTTTTTACACTAATTAAAGTTTACTAGAATTACTTATATCATAAAACTGATAAATTTTAAATATTATTTTACAATTTTTTGTCCATTTTAAAACTACAAATTTATTAATATCGTCTATTTTTGTTTATAAATAAATATATATCATTGCTTGCTGCATTATGTAAATTATGATATAATTAATTTGATAGTCTTTTTTAGGGACTGCCATTCGAAGCTTTTCGGAGGGCAATAGTCCCTCCGATAATTTAATAACAATTATTATTACTTTTTGGAGGGATTTAATTATGAAGGAGAAAAAAACAAACATTAAAACCGAAATCATTGTGACCAAAATGAACATATCAGTCAGCATGGAGCTTCCAAAAAAAGTCTCACTGCCTACAGGCAAACGTCTCTATGACTTACAAGAATTTTTTGTAATTCAGAGAGATAAGCCACACAGAAGACGGTGTGATTATCCATACTATGATGACTGTCAAAAGCTTTTAACCTGGGCAATAACCTGTCAGGCAAAGCTTGCTTCTTACCAGATGGCATTCGGTAGTGGAAGAAAACACATTGAGTTCGAGTTTTCATTTTCTGAATTTGTATGTGCTTGTAACTTCGTTATGGAGCTTGGATACTATGAAGAAGTTACAGAATTATTTTAATTGTTCTAAATGATACATATAAAAAAGTCAGGTAACAGGTATTTTTTTTCCAAACAAAAAAGACACCTAGTAGCATATGCTACTAGGTGTCTTTTGTTTTATATTAAAATACATTTGCAATTAGTTTTGCTTTTTACAATTTTAATACTGTTTTCTTTTATTCTTTTCTAATACAATTCTTATAAATATTCAAATAAAATATATACAAAATTATCATATATGTGTTAAAATGAAAAAAAATTATATAGAGTTTATAGGTAAATCCTTTATCAAAAACCTAAATATACTATACAAGGAGAATATGATTATTTAAGATATATCATATAAGTAATAAATGAAAAAAATAGATGTATGGCAAAAAGCTAAAATTAAAAATCTTGAAATAAATAATAGAATTATACGTTCTGCAACAAATGAACATCTTGGCGATTTTGAAGGAACTGTTACACAAGATTATATAAAAGTATATGAAACTCTAGCCCAAAGTGGAGTTGGTTTAATAATAACTTCTCAATTATCTATTAATAATAATCAAAGAGCTGATATAACACATATATGTATTGATAATCCACAAAATATTGAACATTTTAAAACATTAACTCATACTGTACATAATTATGGCTCTAAAATAATAGGTCAAATTTCTTATGGTGGTCATAGAGCCAATAAAATTCCTAGCAATCTTGCTAAAAGTCCAAGTGGTATTGATAATTCTTATCCTATGTCTTTAGAAGACATTAAAGAATGCATAAAAGATTATGTAAAAGCTACTCTAATTTTACAAGAAACTGGTTTTGATGGTGTTCAACTGCACATAGCCCATCAATACTTATTAAGTGAATTTTTAGATCCTTTTTATAATAAACGTACAGATAACTATGGTGGAAGTGTTGAAAACAGATATAGAATTGTCCATGAAATTTTAGAAGAATTAAGAAAAGTTGTAAATTCTAATTTTATAGTAACTGCAAAAATTAATACTACTTCTAAAGATACTGATTATACTAATTTTTTAGATGAACAACTACAGGTATGCAAATATTTAGAGCAAGATGGATTAGATGCTATCGAATTAAGTGGAGCTGATTATTTAAAATTTAATCAACCTACCCCTTATTATTTAGAATCTGCATTAAAAATCAAAAAAGTAATATCCATTCCAGTAATTCTTGTTGGTGGCTTTAGAAATATAGAGCAAATTAATAGTGCATTAGAAAAAGGAATTGATTTTGTTTCTATGTGTAGACCTTTTATTTCAGAAGAAGATTTTATAGAAAAATTAAAAAATAATCAAACTAGTAGATGTATAAATTGTAATAAATGTTTTGAAGTTTTTAAAACAAAACATACTCGTTGTATATTTAGAAACGATATTATTCCACAATTAGAGATTAATTTTCCTAATTAATATAAGATAATTTTAAAATAAAGAATATAAATAAAATTTATTCTATTATATTAACAAAAGAAAATAATATCTAAAAAAAAACTTTGTTAAATTTTATGCATTCTATAAAATAGAAAGAGAATATTGATTAACAACCATTATTCTCTTTATTTATATATTCTTTTTAATCAATTCTCCATAATTGAAATTTTCCTGTAATTTCATCTACATCTTTAGTATTCCCATATATTACTGCACCTAAATATTCTAATTTATCATTTTCTTTTTTGCTAACTGCTGACACAAGCTCTTCATCAGTTCTTGTATCTAACATTTCTTTTGGATAATCTGCAACTAATAAATTAGGATTACCTTTAGCTAAATCTATTGTCGTTTTTAATTTTCCAGCTTTTACCTTTGTTATTATAAAAGGAAATTTACTAATCCCTAAATGATCTATTCCTGAACTATCTGTAATAACTTTTTTCCCCATTATTTCTACATCTGAATATTTCCCTATTGAAATTGCTAAATGTCCTATAACATTAAGTGCTACACTTGGCTCTACATTACTTGCTATAATTCCTACTATTTTTCTATCTTCATAATTCATATTTTTTCTCTCCTCTATTTAATTTATTTTTATTTCTTAAATAAAGGAGCTAAAGCATTTTCAAGTACTTCTATTTTTGCCCATAGCTCTCCACCATGCATTTTTCTTGAATATTTAGGCATAGCTTCCTCCCTCTAATTTTATATCTATTATTTATTATAACATACTATTTATAATTTTGCATCTATTTTGCAAGTTTTATGTAAATTGTAAAATATTAACACATATTACATATATGCTGTTCTATTAATATTATCTGCAATAATTAGAAATCCTATAACTCTCATTTTGTTGCTTATTTTATATTATCTATGTTATAATGTCGTTAATTATTAATTATAAAGGAGATTTAATTATGCAATTAAATAAAATTAATCCTATTGGAATAGGCACTTATAAACTTGATTTAGAAAATAAAGAAAAAACTTTAGATGCTCTTATATATTCTTTCAATAAAGGTCAAAATTTTATGAGTACAAGTTTAATTTATGATAATTATAATGTAGTAAATTTCTTAAAAGATTTTTTTAAAATAGTAAACAAAGATGATATATTCCTTACATGTCATCTAGAAGCTTATATTGAAAAAAAAGAAGATGTAGAAAAACAACTAGATGAATATTTAACAAGAATGAATATTGATTATGTAGATGCACTTCAAGTACATACTTCATATGTTTCAAAAATACCTTTACTAGAAACATATGAAGAAATTGATAAGTTAGTAAAAAAAGGTAAAGTTAAATATATTTCTGCTAGTAATACTACTTTTGATGAACTTAAAGAGCTTCATAAACATTTTAATATATTTAGTTTTGAAGGTGTTTATAATTTAGAATGTAAGTATTACGAAAATGTTGGATTAATTGATTTTTGCAAACAAAATAATATTAAATTCGTTGTTTATCAAGCTTTACGAAGAAACAATATTGCTAAAATGAATTATCCATTCTTAGTAGAAATAGCAAATAAATATAACAAAACTCAAAATCAAATTTTACTTAATTGGTTAATGAAAGAAAAGAAATTAAATACTATAATAAAAACTAATACTATTAAAAATATTGATACTAACTTAAAATCACTAGATTTTACTATTCAACCTGAAGATTTAAAAATACTTAATGATTTTCAAGATAAAAGATTTAATGATATTGAAATCGATTGGAAAAATCAAGGTGGAATCACCATTGACAAATTAGCAAGTCAATTCAAAATCGAAGATTAAAGTATAGTTATTAATATATATTTTAAATATACTAATAACTTTCTATCTTATAAAGGAGATTAAATAATGAATATAAATATTAATTTTGATAATTACAATTTTTCAAGAAAAGTCATAACTAACTATAATTTATCTAATAAGCATCCTTTCAAAAAAAAAGCTGGTAATGCTAGTGGATATTATCAATTAATTTTTGATAGCACTTTAGAAAACGATTTACAAGTTTTACATAAGCTTTATAAAGATGACATTCCATTTAAAATATTTGGCTCAAAAACTAATTTATACATAACAGATAATGGTTATAATGGTCTTTTTATTGATATGAGACCTTATAATGGAAAAATAGTTTTTAATGAATCTTCAGAATCATTTACTGTTACAGGTAATGTATCTGTATATGAATTTGTTAATTTTACAATGAAACGTGGTTATGACTTTGGCGAACTTACAGGAATTCCTGGATTAGTCGGTGCTGGAGTTACTGGAAATGCTGGATACACTCCTAGTGGAAAAGCCTTTAGTGATTTTGTTAAAGAAGTAACTGTATTCGATTTTGAAAAATGTGAAACTATAAAATTTACTCCTGATGAAAATTTCTTTTCTCTTCGTGAAAGCTTTATACGAGAAAGTAATAGAAATAAAACAAGATTTTTTGTTAAAGAAGTAGTTTTAAAATCTAAATTTGTTGGTGAAGAGTTAGTAAGGAAAAAATTTGATGCACAAATGGATAGAAGAAAACCTGGCCTATATTATGGATTTAAAGAAGGAAGTGCTGGTTCTCTATGGATCTATGCTCATTTTAAAAATATAACTGGAAAATCTTTTAGACATCTTCTGGCTGAAAATCCTTCAATTAACGGTAATTTTAATGGAGCAACTTTTAGTCCAAATGGTAATAATCACTTTATAACTGGAACAAATACTACTGATAAAGATGTTGCTAAATTATTTGTTCATACTATAAATAGAGTAAAAGAACTTTATGGAGTTGAATTAAAAAAAGAAATTTTTATTCTTGATACTGATGGTGAGATTAGTCTTGAAACTTTTATAAATAGAAATTCTTAAATTTTATACTTTATAAAAAATAGTTTAAATAATAAAATAGACACAAATGAAATTTACTTCAAAATGTGTCTACTTTATTTTTTAAGCGATTACTTTTTTCTTCCATTTATTTGAAAAATAATATCCACTGCAACAAACAATATCTGCTATATACCATGCTAAAATACTTACACCTAAAGCAAGTAATGGTTCATTACAATAATACTCAATTCCTAGCAATATTATGATTTCTGCAATACTTGCAATAGCAAGCGTTACAAATGCAAATCTAGTATTTCCCACTCCTAATACAAATCCCATCATTAGTTGAGATAATGGTATTGATACAAATGCAATTCCTACTATACTTAAATAATCAATTGCCATGTTTATAACTTCTTCACTATTTGTGAATATTGAGCAAAACCATCTTGAACTTATTAATAAAAATAATGCAATTAAAATTGTAGGTACTAATATTATTTTTAATCCATTTTTCATTATCTTACTCAAACTTTCTAAGGCTTTCTTACCTATAAACTGTGCAACTACTATTGTAATCATACTTTTTATACTTGTTCCTATTACATAGAAAAAAGATTGTAATTTGCTTACAATTCCATAACTACTACTTCCAACTACACCTAATGAATTTGATACATATACTTCAACCATAATTGTAAAAATAGTTGAAAGCTCAGCAAATAACATTGGAAATCCTAATTTAAAAACTTCTTTTAAAAATTCTTTATTTAATTTTATAAATTTTATATTAAATTTAAGCAATTTTGTTTTTCTATTAATATAAATCAAATTTATAATCAATCCAATAATCATTGCTGTCATACTTGCAACCGCTGCACCAACAACACCTAATCCCATCCAAATAAATATTGGATCTAAAATGATATTTATAACATTTATTGTAGTAAGTAAAATCATTGGTATCTTACTATCTCCAGTTGCTCTAATTCCTTCTACTATTGTATCAGCAAAAAAATAAAATATGTAACCAGTTAAATAAATAATTAAATACTGTTTTGAAATAAATAAAATTTCTTCTGGTGTGTTTAAAATTTTAAGCCACATATCAGATGTTATTATTAAAATTACACTTGTAATAATTCCTAATAATATAGACACTATATAAATTGGTGTAATTATCTTTTTTATATTTTCTTTATTAGTACTTGAAAATCTTTGTGCAACCATAACTGAAGTTGTAACTGCAATTGCTGATAATACTGATGATGCTATCATAGTTATCGGCCAACAATTTGTAATTGCTGCCATCCCTTCATCTCCTACTAATCTTCCTACCCATATTCCATCAACAATATTATACATAGAGTTCAGTAAGTTTGTTATTAATAGTGGAATACAGAATTTTATCATATTTTTTAATAAATTTCCTTGTGTTAAATCTTTTCCTTCCATAACTATAAATCATATTTCCTTACTTCACAATTTTTTAAGCTTAATACTTCTAAATTCCCATCTTCTGGTATTCCATTAAAATAGCATTCTACTACCTTACTTATTCCACTATGAGTGACAACTAATACTGTTTTATCTTTATATTTTTCTTTTATATCATCAAGAAATTCATAAACTCTTTTAAATAATTCTTGCATGCTTTCAGCTTTCTCATAAACAGTTGTATCTTTATAGTTCCAATATAAATCTCTATCTAAAGAATCAAAACTTTTTCCTGTAAATTCACCACAATCTCTTTCTATAATTCTTTTATCATAAATTACAGGAAATTTATTTACATTAATAATTTCCATAGTATGTTTAGTTCTTATTAATGGTGAACAAATTACCAAATCAAATTTTATATCTTTAAGTAAATCCTTAGTTTTATTTGCTTGTTTTATTCCTTCTTCATTTAAATCTATTTCTCTAATACCATCCATAATTCTATATAAATTTCCATCTGTTTGGCCGTGTCTAGTTATATATAATTCCATAATTATTTCTCCTTTAAATTTATAAATTTAATTATAACATTATTTTATATTATATACAATACATTGATATAAATGTGTCGAAGCACACACATTAATATGTACATGCGTGTGCTTCGAGCAACTCTTGTTGGGATTACTTATCCATTGTTTTTTTCTGCAGGCTCAGATACTTCTGTCTTTTCGGTATACTGCACGAATGCGCACCATCCATATTTCTTTGTGCGCCTGCACCCTGACCGAAATACCTTTTCAACCTTTAAGTCCTGATGCTCCTTCTTCAGATTATAAATCTTACACCAAATACCTATTCTTGTCCGTGCCTCCAAATAATCTTTCTTCATCTTGTCTTCTCCCTTCTTTACTTATCAATAATTTTTGTTTCAACCAACTGTCCAGAAATGTAGGTCTCCTTCCTTATGAGAGTAATTTCTTCTCCCACTTCAACAGATTCTTTCCGTGTAAAATTATAGTCTTTACCATCTATCTGCACGCAAATGGAATAGTCATAATATCCATTTTCAATGGCTAAATTCATATAATAACTATGCATTGTATAACTATCTGCATGATCACGTGCCATTTTTTCGTACATATAGTTTGTATGAAAATTCTCTTCACAGGAAATAACTGTCGCTTGTATAGGATTCTCCTTTATCTCATATTCATAATCCTCAAAACTACAGCCAGTTAAAAGCATTACCAATAAAAAAGTTAAAATAGCATAAATTTTTTTCATGTAAATACCTCCTATACTACTGGAGGCATACCCTCCAGCTCGTAATTAAAATAAAAAACTACTACTAAAGGGTAACATATAATAAATCTACTATTATTATACAATAAATTTACATAAAACGCAAATTCATTGGCTTTGTAAAGCTGTTTCTCAATTTTTTAGTCATCTCATTTATTAATTTTTTTTGCAATCTGATTAAGCAATTTTTTGTAACAAAAAAATCAACCATTTCTGATTGATTTTCTATCAATTCTATTAATTCAAACATAGTTATTATTTGGTGCCTAAGGACGAAAATATAGAGTTTTACAACTTTCTGTTTTATTTTATATCACTCTACATATTGATATTACTACATTTTTTACTTTATTTATATTTTATTTATATATCAAAAATTTTTGCTACTGCATTACTTATTGCATTACTTTTTTCTAAAAAATAATTATCTATTAATTTTGCTATTTCAATATCTAAATACCCACTTTGTCTAGCAATTATAATCATATTTTTTATTAATTTTTCTTTTACATTATACTTTCTTGATAATCTTTCTACATCTACTACTTCATCTTTTACTACGTCCATTTTTAATTCCTCCTTTGTGTTCTATACCCTTATAATTATAAAACAATTTAGAGTGACAAAAAGTGACAAACAACCGCTATAGCGGTTATATATCTAAGAGTAGAAATCAGTATTATCAATAATTATATATAAAAAACCGCTATAGCGGTTTTAGTCTTCATAATACTTATACAGTTCTTCTACTTTTACTTCAAGAGCTTTTGCTAATCTACAAAGTATTGATATAGTGGGCTCTTTTTCGTTTCTTTCTAAGTCTCCTATATAACTTTTGGAAATTCCACTTAATTCGGAAAGCTTATCTTGTGTTAAATTCTTTTCTAATCTTTTTTCTCTAATGTATAATTCTATCATATAAATATTATGCATCAAATTTTAAATTTTATTTATATAAATTGCTTTTTATGTATCCTGTTCGTCCTGTCACATTTACTTTTACTTTATCGATTTCATTTGAAATATTTTGTAAAACAGTAACTGTAGTATTAGCTCTGTAATTAAATTCTAAACCACTTAAATTTGAGTTTTGATAAATTATACTAGTTTGTCGCAACTTTCGATTTTGCCCTATTGTGTTTTGAATATGGTTAATTGTTGTTTGAACAGGTACATTTTGCATATAAATTTCGTTACACCAGAACTGCTCATCAAATATTTGTATTAAATCTGTTGTTCCTCCATCATAGCAAATATCAGCAAGTCCATATATTCTATTTTCATCTTTACTTACAGACTTATGTATCCAAAATTGGTAACCATTACTATCTACAAGCCATTTGTCACCACTTTTATGAGCAACTTGAACAGGAATATCTACTAGTATTCGTCCACTTTTAAATTTTGACTCATTATGTTCTATGTCTTGATAACAAAAAAATGACTTATAATTTGCATATCTTTTAAAATTTTCTATACTACAGTAAATTGTATTTCCTTCGACTACTACTTTTCCTCGTCTTGTTGAAGTATTGAATTTACCACTATAATTATAAGGGTCATATATTTTTAATGTGTTGCCTTCTATGCCAACTAAAACTATGTAATGTCCTCCAGTTGTAAAAAGACCATTTCCACAACTAACTATTACATAATTATTATTTCTTAATAAATCCAATGCTTTTTGAATATCTGATGTTTCTGTATAACCTATATTGAACTCATCTGCTACAGCTCTGTAAGCACTCCAGTATGTTCCGTTGTTTGCTGAACGATAGCCATTTTTAACAAATGTTTCCGCCATTTGTGGTGGTGTTATTGTACCTTTTATAGAACTTACTACCATTGCAGCACAAGTAGGACCACAACCAGAACTTCCTATCGTTTGACTTTTATTTCCTGTACTTGTATATAAATTATTTTTCCACCTATTATCAATTTGCGAAAAATATGTAAGTCCTTGATAATCTCTTAACTCAATATTCCATGATTTGGCTTTATCTCCATCATAACTTATATTTTCTTCATTCTCTAACTCAAAAGTTTCAACTTCTGTCACCTTCTCGTTTTCAAGTTGTTCTTCGTCTTCTATTGTTGCCTTTTCTACAGTATTTTCTGTTGATGATACTTCTTCATTTTCTGTTATATCTTCTACGACTATATTTTCGTCTATAGCTTGTATTTCATTTATTACTATATTTTGATATGTACCTATTGTGTTATTAATTTCGTGTTCTGGATAAAATATTGCACATAAACACCCTGATATAGATAATACTATTGCCACAGCTATTAATATTTTCTTTTTGTTTTCTTGTTTCACTATTCTACCTTCCTTTCTAAATCATCTATTCTATGATTTATTACACTTATTTTTTCTTCTACTACAGGCATTCTTTTCGCAAAATTATTATGTTCTCTTACTTCTCTAGTTAGTTCTTCTATTTTTGTTTCTGTTACTGCTTGACTTTTACTATTACTTATTAAAACACCTAAAAGAGTTAATCCACCAGTTATTAATGCCGTGATTATTGTTTCGCTCATACTTCTTCCTCCACTTCTACAAATTTTTCTTTGCATTTTTCAAGTGTTAACGATTTTGGTATGTATGCTTCTTTACAAAGATATTCTTCTTCATTTTCGTTCTGCTCTTTATCTTTTAGTTTCTTGCATTCTTCTGGCACTAATTTATTAAGTTCTTTTTTCTCTATAATCTTCATATTTACCTCCTACTTCAATATCCAATTTTTATCCGTTGCTATTGCTTTTTCTTCATCTGTTAGTTTTGCTATATTTGTTGTTCCTAGCGTTAATGTTTTAGCATCTTGTCCTGTTAAATCTACTAATGCATTTAATATATTTAATAAACTTAAATATGTTAAAAAACTAGAAATAGAAAAACTTAATGTTGTTGATATTTTTGATATATTTAATTTATATAAACAATAACAACTACCAAACATATTAGAAAAATCTGTACCATTTGATGTATCTAAATTTGGAACTGATTGTAAACAATAACAAATACCAAACATATTAGAAAAATCTGTACCACTTGATGTATCTAAATTTGGAACTGATTGTAAGCTATAACAACTACTAAACATACCAGAAAAATTTGTAAATCTACAATTATTTTTAGTTTTAATTCCTTCTAAAAAACGTCTTGCATTAAATTTTTTATTAGTATATATATTATCATAAATAATATATATACTATTATATGGAATATTTATATTAGCATTTATAGTAGTATTATCTAAATTTGTGTAGCCTATAATATATCTAGTTTTATATCCTTTACTACATTCTTTATCTTGTGAAATATCAAATATATTAGATATATTAAAAGTCTCAGTTATGTTCTTGTTAAATTCTTGTCCATCACTTGTTTTATAATGAGCAAATCCTTGAATATTAATAATATTACCACTATCTAATTGGTCTGTTAAAAGGAATATAGCTTTTTGTGCATAATCTTCTGTATCATTTTCTAAAATTGTTTCTATATCCCACCAATCAGGCTCAGGTTTCCATTCATCTGCTTCTTGTACTACATTTTGAGGAATTGAACTTATTTTATCTGCATAACTTCTAAAAGCATCACTATCTGCTATTTCTACACCTTTATTCTGTATTGCTGTCTTTATTGCTTGTTTTGTATCTATAAGATAATTTAATTTATCACTCGTTGCCATCTTCAATTACCTCCTCACTATCATTATTTATATATTCAATATCATCTTCTAATTTTAAAGTTGTTGGTTCATCTCCTACTACTTCTCCATTTATTGCATCTAAAATTGAATTTATGTCTCCTACTACTTCATCTAAAAATCCTTTGCTTATTGGTTGTGATTTTTTTGTTGGTATAAAGTAATAAGTATTATTAGCATTTTTTATACTTAAGAATTGTTCGACATCAAAACTTGTACTACTTTTAATTACTTCATTTACTATATTGTCTATAACACTTAATTTAATTTTGAGAACGTTGTAACCTATTATAGAATATTGATTAGATGTAGCAAAAGAGACAAGAGTATTACTTGTTAATTCATATTCTTTTGTTTTGTCAAACGTATATGAGAGTGTCGTTCTCATACCACTTTGTATTGAATTATTCACTACTAATACATTTTTACCTTCTAAATACTTATCTAATATTTCTTGAAAAAATTGTATATTATCTGGATTCGTAGTACTATCTTTTCCATCCCAAAAATAAACAAGTGGTACTTCTTCTTTTTTAGCATACTGACTTAAATCTATGTCTGTTTCCTCACTTTTAAGACTATCTAACCACTCTTGCTCAGTTCCTTCAAATCCTAAATCAACAGCTATTTCATATGCTGATTTTCCATCTTGCCCAGTATCTCCCTTTTCACCTTTTTCTCCTTGTATACCTTGCACACCATCTTTTCCATTAGTTCCATCTCTACCTTTTAAATTTGGTGTTTCAATTTTTCCATCTTTGTTTGTAATTTCTAATATGTATTTATCATCTGTATCTGGTTTAACAGATATGCTAGGAGAAAATCCGTCTTGACCATCAACACCATCTCTTCCGTCTGCTCCATCTTGCCCATTTATTCCATCCTTACCATCTTGTCCATTTACTCCATCTTTGCCATTTTTTCCGTTAAAATCTCCATTTTCCAATTTTTGGTTAATTTCTGCTACTTTAGTATCTAAATCTGTATCTGCTTTTTCTATCTTCAAATATAAATTATTTGCTTTTTCAACTAATTTATCAAATGCACTTTGATTAACTTCTGTTTCTTCTGATGTTTCTTCTGTATATGAGCCTACTTCGATTTTAAAAGAAGTTGCTACTGGAGAATAAACTATCTCTTCTCCTTTAAACGCATACACACCTAACTTTATTCTGTCATTATAATATAAAATATCATGAGGTATTACACATTCATTATCAACTATCATTTCTTTATATATTTTATCTACATATGTAAATACAGCTACACAACTTAATCCTTCATACTCATGAGGTAAATCAAACACACATTTAAAAACATTTAAGCTTTTAGTTGTAATAGGTACTGTCTGAGATATTATATCTACTTTATTTGATTCTACTTTGACATTTATTTTATACATTTTCTTCTCCTTCCTAATTTGTGGTTTTCGTATATTCTAATATAATTCGACCATTTTCCCCTTCAAATTCAGATATGTATGTAATACTACTTCCATTAAAATACAAACTTGTTCCTTTCTTTGCCCCTACATTGTAAAAATTAAATGGCACGTATCCAATATTATTATTAAAGTGATAATCAAAACCTCCTCGAATGTCTATCACTTTGTCCAAATTTTGTATATTAATATTTAAAGTTGTTACAGCTCCATCATCACTTATTTTTTCAATTTTAAATTCTTTTCGATATAACGTTTTTCCATCACTAGTTTTACCTACTGGCATTTCATCTAAAAAATAGCTATGTCTATTTTCATCTTCTTCTATTGCATGTTTTATATTATTTTGAAAATTATCCATTGTAGCTTTATTAAGTTTTGTAACTTTATTAATCCATTCGATTGTTTTGAAACTCATTTTTAATTTCTCCTTTTAAATATTCTTCTATTTCTTTTTTACAATTAAATTTATTTATTAAAAAATCTATTTGTTTTTGTTGTATTTCTTGTTTTTTCTTTAACTCTATATTTTCTTGTTTTAATTCTTGATTTTCTTTTGATAATTCTTGAATGGCCTTTGTATGCAAAGCTGACAGATTAAGTAAATTCATTTGATATTTATCATTTATCTTATCGTAATCAACTAAACTCTCTAAAACCTCTTGTGTATCTTGAGCTATATATCCAAAATCTACATGCTTTCTTTTATGATGTCTTGGCTTTCTCCAATCAAAAGCCTTAATTTTTATTTTATTGATAATATCTAAAGCACCATCTTTGCTTTTCTTTATTCTCTTTTTTAAACGTTTATCAGATGCATTAGTTGCTACTTCGTATCCTTGTATATAAATTGAATTGTTTACTCCATCAGCTCTATTTCCATTACATGTAATTCTTGAGGAAAATGCTGCAATATGACCTAAACGTTCACCATTTGAAGAGTTTGGATTATATTTATAAAAATTAAGCATAACTTGAGCATGGACTCCATCATATACACCTAAAAAAGGTGCATCATAAAGACTAAACCACTGCCCATTTGTATCTTTAAAAAAAGAAAACCAACTACCATTTCTATCGTCATCTAAATACCAATAAATTCCATTTTTATTCAGATGCATAGCTCTTTTGTTACTATCATAATTAATATAGAAATAACCGCTTTCTCCATTTACAGAAAACCATTTTGCTTTTATTAATCCATCATGTCTAATATATGTACTAGCATCTGCTAATTTTCCCGGTGTCTTTAAACCTGCATATAAAAAAGGGGCTGTTCCACTACCTGTATCTGGAATATAAAATCCACTTTGATAATTCTGTCCATTATTTGTATAATTTTTCGATAAGTAACTTCCACCTTGTTCCTTATTCATATTTAAACCTGCTATCGTCCCTGCGACAGCTTTAATAACTCCATTTTTTGTAAGTTCAAAATTATCACTCTTAATTGATATTTTATTTGCCAAAATCTCGATAATTGATTTTTCAATGTCCTCTGGAATTTCTGCATCATCTTTTCCAAGTATTGCCATATTAATTCTTGCTATAATTTCTTCTTTTCCAATTTTTTTATAAACTTCTAACATTATTTGTTGAGTTAATTGCTGTATTAATGAGTGCATTTCTATTGTAGTTGCAAAATGTGTTGTAAATTCATTTATAATCACATATTTTGCTTTTAGATTAGCTGTATAATCAAGTATTTCTATAAAATTTGTACCTTTTGCTAAATCAATTATTAATTCTCCTAAATCTTCAATAACTTCATTTTCTAATATATATTTGTTATTATTGCTATCTACACCAATTCGTCTAATTATTTGTGCTTTGTTGTCTTTCAAAATATATTCATCACATACACCCTCACACTGTCTTAAAACATCTTCAATTCCTAAATCTATTTCTTTATAACTTTCATAGATTTTTAAATTTTCAAAATCAGAGATATAATTATAAATATTTGAAAAATTATGATAAACACATATATAATTATCATTTTCTTTTGTTTCAATTTCATAAATTAATTTATTTTTTTCTCTAATCCAATTGTACTCACTATCAACAGTGCAATTTGTAATCATATTATTAGAAATTAAATGCCTGTTAGGATTATCAATTATATTCTCAGTAAAAGTTCCAATTGCATATACTTCATTTTCTTCTAACTGCGCTTTTTCTATAACAAAAAAATATTTTTTGTTTGGTTCTACCTTTAAAACCAAGCTTTTACTGTTCCCTATTCCTTTAGCGCTATTATATTCGAGAGTTATAGCTCTCTTATTTGTACCTGAAACTACATCTCCAGCTATAGTATTAATCATATTTGTTATTTCTTTACAATATTGTTGATTATTTCTTAAATCATCTGAATAAACCTTAATTAAACTATTTCCAAAAATGGTTACATCATCATCTAAAACTAAATCGTCAGATAAATATTGACTGTCAAAAACTGTATTATTACCATAAATGTGTAACTCTAATAACTGTCCTTCCATGCATTCTTCCAATTTTATCTTTGTTATTCCTGATACTTCTCTTGTTATCCCTGCTATATTTTCAACTTTATGTGTTATACTATCTATATCTAATTTAATTTCTGATAATTTATCTTCATGTTCTGTTACTTCTGTTGCAATTAAATCAATTTCTCCCTTTACTTCATCTACCTTAGCTTCCGCATTTATAATTCTTTGCTTTAAACTTTTACTTTTATCACTTACATTGCTTTCAACTTCTGTTAGTTGATTCGAACTGATATAAGAATCTATTAATGTTGGATATTTTATACAAATTGTATCTACTAAAACTTGATTATCATTACATTTAATAAAAGAAAAAGGCTTAACTGAATAAGCCTCATGCGTTTCTATTTTTTTACAATAAAATTCTAGCCCATGTAACTTATTATAAAGAGGTTGTAGAGCTAATTCTCTATTATTATCAACTATTAAATTATTAGTTATCTTTACCATACAACTTTTATATTGTGCTGATAAAGATGCATCATTTAATTCTTTATAATCTTTTATTGGTTCTCTAGCAAGATTTACACCTGTTATCGGACCTACTTTTACAAACTTCTCAGATGTAAAATATTCTTCCACTATTAAATCGGATTCTATAAAACTTCTAATTTCTAACTTATCATCTTCATTTATAAAAGCATTTCCTCCTGCTATTGCTGCAATCATTGCTATTATTTCTCTGTTTGTCCTCTTATTATCTGCCACCTGACTATAAATCATAAAATCATTATTTGCAAAATTAGTATCTTTTAAAGGTACTCCTACTTTATTACATATATTTTGCGCCAATTGCCCTGCTGTACAAGGAAGTGTCTGCGTCCACTCAAAATCTGTATCAAATAAAATAGATCTATCATACCCCTTTACTTTAACATCTTCTGTTGTTTCTTCATCACTTACAGGAGTTAATATAAATGTTGGCATTTTGTAATAGTTATTATTAACTTTAAGTTTTAATTTTAAATTTTCTGGAATATTTATATTATTTTTATTAAGATTTAGTGCTATATTCCATGTATTAAATGTTCCTATAAATTTTCCTTTATCTGTTTTAAAATTAATTTCAAAATCTTCTATATATGTTTCAAAAGCCTTATTATCTGTTTCTATGCTTGGTCTTAATGTTATATCATTTGACATTTAAAACCTCCTAATTATTAATCCAATTTGCTGCTTGATTAGCAGTAAAAACAAGTGCTATATCTTCATAACGAAAATCATCACCTCGTATTAGTCTTAATTTCATTTCTGTATCTTGACAATAACAATTTTGTACTTTTTGAGAAGATGAATAATCATCGTAAAACTCTACATTTATCTCTGGTTTCATAATTGTTTGTCTAAGTTGTGATACAAAATCTTTTCTAAGCTTCATATGATCTAAAGTAAATTTTATTTCATAGACAGAACCTAGCAAAACTTTAATCATTTTTAAAGACTTTCCTCTACTTCGTTCTGCCTTTGAATATACATTTTTAGGTGTTGCAGAATAACTTTTAGGTAAAATCATATTTTCTGTTATTAATAAATCATCTAATTTAATATACAAACGCTCCACCCCCATCTAAATCAGGACTTGTTATTTCTTCATCTAAATTTACTTCTTTAATCATTTCTGCTAATTCTCTTTTGTCTACAACTAATTTTGTTACTATTGTTACTTTTTTGTTTCCACTTTCTTCACGTACTATCTGTCTTATTAAGTTTTCTGGTGCTTCTAAATTTCTACCATTTTTTTGGTCACCTAATATTGCTGCAAATTCTTGTCTTGGTGGTATTACTGCACCTGTTGCTAGTTTTGGAATTTGTGGAGCTGGTATTGTAGGTATTGCAGGTATCCCTACTTTTGAAGATACCTCATTTACTTTGCTTAAAAGATTATTTATACCTGATACACTTCCTTGCAATAATCCGTTAATTATGTCAATTACTGAATTAATAACCCATTTTGCACTTGCTGCTATTCCTTCAAATAAACTTTTAAATATATCTACAATTCCTTCCCAAGCTTTTTTCCAATCTCCTGTAAACACTCCAGTTATAAATTTTACCAATCCTTTTAAAAAAGTAATTAATGAGTTTATAATATCTATTATCCAAGCAATAGCAGATCCAACTAGACCAGAAATTGTGGAAAAAACAGTTGCAAATATAGGACCTAATATATCATTTAAAAAGTTGACAACTGGTAAAATAAATTTATTATATATTTCTAATGCACCATTAGCTAATTCTCCTACAAAATCTAAGAAATTATCAAGTAATGGTTTTAAATGCTTGCTCCATAACCAGTCAATATTATCACATATAGTATCCCAAACTGGTTTAATAGCCGTATTCCATATATTTATTAAAGTATCTTTTGTTCCTACAATTGCTTCTTTAATATTATCAAAAATTGGTTTTCCCCATTCGTCCCAAAAAGTCTGCAATGATTCCCAACATTCACACCAAATTGTTACTATTGAATTTAAAACAGGCTCAACACCTTCAATATATAATTTATTAAATATTTCAAATACTGAATTTACTAATATATCAAAAGCACTTAGTAACTGTGTACAAAAATCTGTAATTAAAGGTAATCCAATCGTTATAAAATTTTGCAAAACTGGAAATATTACTACATCCCATAAACTAGATAATACTATATTAAAACTATTTAAAAATTCATTAGCTAAATTTCCAGCAGAAATAAATACTTGTTGTAAAAATGGTGTAAATGAATTATTAAAATAACTTTCTAATGGTTCTTGTAATGTCGATAAATCATTAAACATTCCTAAAACAATACCTTTTAAAGTTTCTATTTTAGGTGTCATTTCTTTAGCTATAGAATCAAATATAGGTCCAAAATTTACAATCGCCCAATTTTTAAAATTATCAAACATTTCTTGTATCTTATTAAAAGCTTCTTGTATCTTTGGACTTATTGTTACATTATTACCTAATTCTAAATCTCCTATTGGATCTGGTATAGAGGTATCACTTCCTACATTTGCACCTGAATTACTACTAGTTGAACTACTTGATTTATCATTTAAAACCTCTAGTTTATCAAAGCTTAGTAATGCTCCTTCTGCTTGTTTTCCTGCTTTCTCTGCTGCATCACCTTGCTTTTTTATTCCTGTTGATGCTGACTTGCTTGATTTTGCTAAATTTTTGTTCGTATTAACCTGTTTATTAAAAATTAAACTTACAACTTGTGCAAATACATTAGCAAGTTTAATTAATGCATCTATTACAGCTTGTATAACTGGAAGAATTGCTTGGAATATTTGCATAAAAGCTCCACCAATTGTTTGTTTCAATGTAGTAAAAGATGCATTTATTCTTGCTATCATTCCTGAATAACTATTAGCATAAGTTGCAGCATCTCCTGTTTGGAATTTTGTTTCTTCTAAAATTCCATTAACTTCTGCTTGTATTTTTTCTGCTTGTGTAAGATTATTTGTTGTTTTTCCTATTGATTTTGCATAATCTTCCCACATTTTAGCTACATTTTTTGTAACACCTGCATTATCTACAACAACTGAATTTTCATTTTTCAATCCTTCTGCTGCTGTTGCTACAGCTTCTCCTAATCCATAACTAGCTTGTCTACTGTATGTAGCTGAGTCTTTTAAAGCAATCATTACCTTTTCAATTTGAGATGTATCATAACCTCTCAAAGCTAAATTCTTATAGGCTGTTATAGCTTCTGTTTGAGCTATTAATCCATCTTCTGTATAAGATTGTATAAATTTTTGAGCAGTTGAAAAACTTTTACCTTGACCATCCATAATTGATTTAAGACCAGTCAAAGCATTTTGATATTTCTCTGCCTCTTTTGTACAATCTATAATTTGTTTAGTAACAAATGCTCCAGCTATTGCTACACCTACTGCCTTTAAACTGCTAATAATACCTTTTATTCCTGTGTTAAATCCTTTTGAATCTATATTAGTATCAAACTTTAAACTACCATCATATCTTGCCAATTTCTCACCTTCTTTTTAGTAAGTCATCGGCACATAATGGCAACTACTTGACTTTATTTATTTTTATTTCAAACTCTTTTTTACACATTCTTCCTTTACATATAACAAAAATACCTTTGCATATTGAATTTTCATCATAATACAAAGGCATTTTATATCCACAATATGGACATTTAATCTTGCTTTTTTTATATAACATAGTAATTCTTCCTTATTCTTGCAAAACAAAAACACTTACAACGTGTAAGTGTTTCTTGTATTTTAATCCTCTATTTTTCTTATAATTCTTTCTTCTATAATTGCTGGTGGATTTCCACAACCATATATTGGTTCTATTCTATCTACAGTACTTTCTATTTTAGTTATCGTTACTATTTTACCACTTTCTAATTCTACTTTATCTCCAATTTCATACTTCATAACTCTACTCCTTCATATTATTGAATAAACATTATTATGTATTAAATTTTCTTTGTGCCTTATTACCTTGTTGTGCATTAAATTCTTTTCCACAATTTTTACATACAAACATAGTTTTTGAAGAAGTTCCTCCTCTTAATATACCTAAAATAAGCCATAAGCCACAAGTACATATAGTCAATAGTATGTAAATAATAGATTTAATAAATCCTCTTTTTTTTATTTTTGAAATTGCATCAAAGTTATCACTACCACATTTCGGACAAACCATTATAAAATCCCCCTACGTTTCCATTTGGGTACATTATACATCAACATTTTTCTTATTGCAAGATGTTTTTTCACCATCTTTCGCCACATTTGTTATCCTTAAAACATTTCCTATTCCTAATCTATCTCTATCTTGTATCTTGTTATCTTCAATTATATTTTCAACTGTTATTTTATATTCTTTAGCAATTGTATCAAGACTTTCGCCTTCTCTAATTACATGTTCTTTCATTCTCACTTTTCTCCAATCTACTCATAAATTTATCTATTTTTTCTTTTTCCTCTTCTGTATACTGTTTATTATTTTCTAATTCTAAAATATCTTCTAAATTTGCATATACTATCTTTTCTTCTTTTGTTAATTTCCCTTTATTTTTTTGATTTCTTAAATAAATCATTTGTGAAAAAAAACTCTTTTCATCTAAATCAAAAAAATAATATACAAACTTCCACCAATGAAGATACTTAATATTTTCTAAATCAACTCCATGACTTTTTTTAATTGCAGAATAAATATATTTAGCATCTTGAGTAAAAGAATACACTCTTTTAGGTTTTATATTATATTCATTATTAATAGTTTCATTCTTTTTATTATCACCAGCATCTAAAAATAACATTGCCTTTTCAACTGCAATATCTTTTAATTCTTCTGGTATTTTACTTTTATATAATAGTTCTAACATAATTTCTGTCTTTTCATAAACATTTAAAGAATCATCTTCATATAACATCATTATGTTTAATCCAACTCTAAAATCGGTATTAATTTCATATATATTTCCTTTTAAATCAACTTTTGTAGGAAAATTATCTATAAGAACATTCATTATAAAATACCTGCATTTTTTAAATTATTTACATATTTGTTTTTAGCATCATCATTAAATTTCTTGAAATATGGTGCGATTGCAATTAAAAAATTAGCTATTATTATTGGATTTTTTCTATCTCCACATACTTTTTTCGTTGTTCCAGTTCCAAATATTTTATCTATCATATCTGACATATATTTAAATAATTCATATTCTACCTCTATTAATCCTTGTACATTATTTGGATTTATTTTTTTAGCCTTAATATCAAATTCTTTCTCTTTAGCTTTTATTGACTGAGATACTTTATAAAAATTATTTCTTAAGTTTATATCGCCTGGATCAAAAACTAATAAATTATTTTTGTCTCCATTTAAAGCTAATGTTATTTGTGTGTCATTCTGGTTAAAATTTAAAATTTCTGCCATTTTACCTATTCCTTCCATAATAAATTATAAGCAATAAAACTAAAATGTCTTATTGCTTATTTATATTGATTTAAACACCTGTACTTTTAGCATACGTTAAAGTATCTAATGTGAAGTTACCTTTTTCTTTTTCTCCTATATAATTTATATCAAAAGGCATTTCTACACCTGTTGTTGGTCCTCCAAATGATTTTAAATCTACAGCACCTTTTTGTTTAATTGCTGCATAAACTCCTTCTGATATTTCATCAAATACAGATACTTCTAAAAATTCCATTTCAACATCAGATAATTCTAGATCATCTGTGTATATTTTATACAACTTTTGAAAAAGCTTACTCTCTCTTCTTGCTTTAAAAGGTTCTACAGAAGTTGTTTGATTTCCGTTTGTAACCTCAACATCTGTTTGACCTGTTATATCTGTAGTACTTTCAACATTATTGTTCATTTCTCTTGTTAATTCTTCTATACCTTTTCCTATTCTCTCCCACTCAGGAGCAGAAGAAGTACCTACATTAACAAAATGCATAACCATTTTTCTTTGAATTTTTCCTTCACCAGTTATAGACATTTTAAATTCCTCCTTTTAATTTTGAATATATGTTATTTTTATTTCCATTTGATACCTAGCTTCCGTTTCGCTTACTGCTGCAATATATGGTGAATCAATTACTTCTATTGCTTCAATTTCTTCAATATTTTCTATATCAGAAATATCTGGATAATTTTCATCATCATTTTGCTCTTCTATCCAATCTGCCAAATATTCAAATAGTTTATAATTTTCTAAGTTGTCAACTTCATCTTGCGAATATGTTTTCCTTGATGCAAAAACAAAAATCTTTTGTTTTCTTTTGCTTCCATCTACAAAAGTATTTACTATTCTTTCAGCTGGAACTGCTTCTAATGAATAATTATCAATTTTATCTCCTAAATAATCTATTTTTATTTTTGGTTTATTATTAAAAACATCTGCTTGTGCTAAATAATTTATAATTTTATTTACTAAAAGTTCTTCATTTTCTTTTTTCATACTATTATCCTTTCATAAATCTACTAGCTCCTCTTAATATTGCATCTTTATGTTCAGCTTTCATTCGTTCAAACCACTTAGCTCCTCTTGCAGGTGCAAATTGATATTTTAAAGGTATATTAGTTACTTTTTTAGGTGGGTGACCAACCATTACTTTACCATAATACTGATATCTTGAATATGGCGATAAATAATTCAATTCTCCACTGCCTATTTTTGTTCCTAAGATTCCAGATTTCTTTAAAAATCCTGTTTGAAAAGGTATTAATTTATCACTATGTCTTAAACATTCATTATCAACATACTTTTGAGCATTATTAAACTTAGTTTCCCAACCTTTTTGAAATTGTGGATTCCACTCTAGTTTTGCTCTAATTTTCTTTCCACTTTTGTTTATATTTATTAAGCTTCCCCTAGGTATTTCTATTTTCATATTACTTCACCTCTATTTCATAGTGTGATAAATCTCCTTTTCTTAAGTCATCAACTGATATTACTTCATATGTTGTATACTTAGATTTCAAATAACTTAATCTTCTTTCTTTATCTAAAATTTCATTTATTTTTCCTTCTACAACTGTATCTTTTTCATATATTTTGATTTCTTCTTCGCTAGGAATTATTATTGTTCCAGAATTACTAGCTTTTTCTCCTAATTTTTCAATTGATATTCCTTTTGTATGATCAAAATACAAATTTTCAAAGTATTGTCTTTCATACTCGTTTGTTTCTTTGTTTAAGTGAAAAACAGTTATTTTATCTTGAAACATTAGGCATCACCTCTATATAATAGATTTACTCCATTTTTATCAGTAACATTTGATAAATAAAATTTAATAGTATTCCATATTTCCTCATCAAGTTCTTTTTTCATTTCTTCACTTGTTTTTATATCTCCATATGAAACTGACCATTTTCCTACACTTTCTGATTTTTTATTGTTTTGTTTTTTATTTTTTTCTTTTTGTTCTTCATATTCGTTTAATTTATCAACTAAAACACAGCAACAATATTTTACTACTTCTATATCAGAATCAGCTCTATCAAGTGTATGTTTTTGAATATATCTACTAGCTTCAACTATTAAATTATTGAGATTAAATCCTTCTATCAAACCTTTATAATTTAGCTTATAGTACTTGACATCAATATATTTTTTCATAATTTACCTCTTATTTAGAGAAATAAAAGACACTATAGTTATTAACTATAATGTCTTTATAATCTTATCCATTTAATCTTGCAATCATTTTGTCATCTAATTCTTTGATACCATATATGATATCAAAAGAAATAGAATCTTTTTTAGTTTTTTGGTCATATCCATATACAACTCTTACAGCTAGTCCATCAGCAGATGCTATTGCAGCTTTGGCAGCACCTTGTGGTAATTCTAATTGTCTTGTAACTAAAGCTATACCATTTCTATGAAAAGCTACTGAATTTGTATTATTTACTAATAATACTTTTTCATATGCTGTATAATCTTCATGAATAGGTTGATCTATTTTGATACTTTCAATTGTTCCTGATGTCGCTGTTTTATCTTCCATAAATCTGTATAAGTAACCATCTATTATAAAAGCATCTCCTTCTTTAATTGTTCCTGTTGCTGCACTTACATCAGTTAATTTTACTGTTTCTGCTCCTTTTACAGCTGTTACTTTATAAGATTTGGCTGTACCTGCTGTTTCTGCTACTGTATCAGGTGCATTTTGGTCCATATAAGTATTTAATGTATATACTTTTCCTATTTCTGCATCTCTTAAAGTTTTGCTATCTCCAGCATAAGAAACTTTACTTAAGTTATCTGTAAATACATATCTGTATTTATGATTTGGATTTAAAACTAAACTTCTATTTGGAATTGGCACTTTATTTAAATCAAAATATTTGGCTAAATTTCCAAGATCTTTTAAATCTGTTGGATTTGCAGTTGCATTGACTGTTTTACCAGCTTTTTGAGTTGCTACTGCTAATAAATCAGAATCTACTGCTTGAGCTATTGCTTGCATTGCAGGTTCTACTATTTGTTTACTAAAATCTTTTATATCTAAAGTCATTTCTTTAGAAGATACTCCAACTGTAACATCTCTAAATCTATCCATTTTTACTGGAACAGAACCTTCTGATACTTCTTGTTCTGATGTTTCTCCAGTAAAGTTTTTAGCTACAAATTTTGCAGGCTTTCTTACTGTTATTGTATCTCCTACTTTTACAAATTCTTTTGAATAATCTCTATGTACTAAATCTCCCATTGCTAAGTTTGCTTGTAAAACCATTAAGGCTTCATTTGCTATTATTTGTGGTGTTAAAAACATAATATAATACCTTCCTTTCTATTCTATTAATTATTTTGTTCTCTCCATTTTTTATAAGTAGCAAAATCCATTTTATCTGGGTCACCACTTATAAAATTTTGGTTAGTTCCTGGTGTTGATGAAGCAAAATTCGGTATATCCTCTTCATTTTTAAATACAGATGGATATTTTTCTTTGTACATATTAACTACATCATCTCCACCTATTAACTTTCCATTTTCAAATGGTAGTTTTTTGTCTTTTATCATTTTCTTTAAATTTTCTGCATGTACATCATCATTTATTTTTAGAGTTTTCATATACTCTGTTAAATCAGAATCGTACTGCATTTCTTTTATTTTTATATCTTTTTCTTTTTGTGCTTGTTCAAATTTTTGTTTATAGTCGTTAGCAGTTTTCTTTATGGCATCAATATCCATTTCTTTAAAATCGTCAATTTGTTTGTTAGCATTATCTAATTGTTGCTTTAAATCAGTAAGCTCTGTTTCCTTAGCATCAAATTTGTCTTTACCAACATAATTGCCTTCACTCAAATTCACAATTTTTACTTGATTATTCTTATTTTTCTCGTCAGAATTATAAGAATTAATTTTACTTTCAACTTGTGAATATAGGTCGTCACCTAAGATTTGTTTTAAAAATTCCATTTTGTTCCTTTCATACACAGATTTAAATTAAACGACAGTTCACTCTGTCAATTGTGCATCGTGCCATTTAAAGCCCAGCCACGCAAGGGCAATTTTTGTATAAAAAATAGACGTCCTATTGAACGCCTATGATTTAATTTATTTAATTAATCTTCAAGCCAATTATCTATTTTACCCGATTCAACATCATTCTTGAATCTTTCTCTTAATTCTATATCTTCCTTTGTAGGTGGTATTTCTTTTCCTATATAATTAGGTTTAGGTATATCTTTTAACCATCTAGGTTTATTGTCATTTTTACTCATCTAATTCTCTCCATAATATATAAACTTTATTATTTTTCTTAATAACATTTTCTACATAGAACTTGCTATTTCTTACATATACAATTTCACTTTCTTCTTGATTAAACTTTCTTAAGTCTTTTCCTTTTGTAGATGTTGTGTATATAAATACATTGCCATCTTCATTATAATTTCCTTTATTAGAAAATGATAAATATTCATTATATGTAACTGGTTTATTGATTTCATTATAAGATATAAATTTTTCCAATTCTTTTTTATTTTTTATGTCTAATACTCTAACTACATTACCTTTATAATTTTCACATTTTTTTAATGCAGAATCAAGGTTATCTCTCCATTTAATTTCCTGTTGAGTAAGTTCTATATTATTTCTTAATTTATCATTTAAAATATAACTATCTGGACTAATATATTTAATTATTGCACCTTCTTCATCAGTTGTCAACTTTTTAAAATCAAATATATTATTTTTAGATGCACTTTTATCAAATCTATTTATTCTTTCTCTAGCTCTATCTCTTTTTAATCCTGTTTGTTCTGAAAAATCTTTTAACATACTTTCTTTTTGTTTTAATTCAACTGATTTTAAAGCGAATCTTGATTTAACTTCTTCAATTAATTCTTTATTATCTGTATTAGATGTTAATATTCCATTATATCCTGCAATTTGTCTTTTATCTTCTCTAATATCGGCTTCCATTTTTCTTTGCATTTGTCTTGCATCATATATTTTAATATCTTTACCATTGTATCTTACTGTCTGATTATTTAATTCTTTTAGTTCTTTATCTGTATAAGATCTTTCACTTATGCCTTCAAAAAAAGGAAACCAATCGTGTCTACAATTGATTCCCTTAAATCCATCTACTTTATTATATCCTATGTCAGTTAAACTCAAGTATCCTTTTCTGCCTGATAAGCTTACTATCTTTCCTTGCCATATTTCGTGCTTAGGTCTCGCTCCTTCGTGTGCTGTAATTTCCATTAAGTCTGTTCCCATTTCGCTAGCTCTTTCAAGCTGCATTGTACCTGTTGTCTGTGATATTCCTGTTACAATATTTGTTCTTACTGCAACATCTATTTTGCTCTTATATCCAGATGGATAATAAACATACATTCCATCTTTAGATAATTTGTCTATCGCATTAAATATAGCTGTATTATAATCAAAAGCACCTGTAGTTATATCAAAATATGCACTATCTAAAGCTTGTGTAAAAGCTTCTTGTCCAAAACTAGCAGTTGTCATACATAAATTATTAATATAACCATTAGTTTTAATTATTCCAGCTTTCAATATATTTAACATATTTTCACTTTGCATAACTGGAATAGGATTTAATCCTGCTTTTTTATAAATATTATCGTCAAATTCTAAACTTTCTATTGCTGCATCTTCAAATATTTGTCTAACTGCTTTTTCTGATACTTGCATATTATCAGAAACCATTTCAACTATATTATCATATAATAATCCTGTTTCTTGAGCTATTTTTATTTGCCATCTCGCTGACTCTGTCATCGTTCCTGCATTTACTAATCTTCTGGCTATATCTTCGATTATTCTTTCATTTAATTTACTGTAAATTTCTACAACATCATCTGCTATATATTCTAAAGTATTTGGTGATAACAATTATATCACCTCTATTCTTCTTGTTGATTATATAAACTATTCTCTTGTTCAATTGTTTCTTGCTGTATTCTTTTCAATTCTTCTTTTGCTTGTTCCTCTGTAAATCCATATCGCCACATTAAATAACTTATTTTAGTCCTTAATTTCTCTCTCACTTCTTGTTGCCTTATTCTTTGTTCTGTCTCACTATCAACTATTAAACTATCGTCCCATTCGTTAGATTGCTCTATTTTTCCCTCTGGTGCAAGTCTATATACTGTTGTATAAACATTATAGATGTATACTAAATGTTCTAATGCTGTTTGTAAAGTTTCTTGTAGTTTTGCTACAGCTGAAAAAGACCTTTGTTTACTTGTTTTAATCTCTTCTGCTGTCTTATCAGAATATGTAGGTTCTGATAAAGTTCCATATGCTAATTGACAACTAAATTCTATTCTTTCTAAATGTCTATTCAAACCTCTCCAATAAGCTTCGTCTCTAATGTCTGGCGAATATTCTTGATAAAAATCACCTTTATCAGTATTGAATGTTTTATATATTCTATCTTTCAACTTATCTATTGTATTTTTTAATGGTGTTTTTCCGTCTTGCTGTCTTAATGCTAATTCATCAACCATAATAGCCTTTTCAGATGCCTCATATTCCCAATCAACTCTACCATACTGTATATCAGCTTTCTTTATTTTATCAACAGCTCTTGAAAATATTGATACACCTAATGGACTTTCTGTATCAATATTATTTGCTAATGGTACTTTAAAATAAACAAATAAAGGCTTGTCTACATTGTTTATTACACCTATAGGTTTTAAGTTGTTCCAAATAGTTTGCTTTATATCTATTTCTTTTCCCAATTCATTCTTATTGTCACTTTCATAACATCTATTATATATTGTGTGGGTTCTTTTATTTGCATCAAATACATGATGTTCTAATCTAGTATGTATTATTTTTCCAATAGTATTTTGAGCTATCCCTATTCCTGATGTTACAGTACCATTTGAATCAAAGCTCATAGGAATAAATTTATTTACTTGAATTATATCTGTATTTAACTTACTATTATTAACATATGGTTTAAGAACTAAACCTCCAGTTGCTAATGCTAACTCAAGTTTACTATTTTTTAATTCCTTAAGTACATTTTTGTATTCTTTTTGTATAAAATCTGATTTTTCACTACCTGTTAATTCTGATTTATGTTCAAGCATTATTAATCTTGAAAATTCTGTGCATATATCAGCCTCTAAGTTTAAACTCTTTACATCATCATTTATCCATGGTGCTTGTCCTTTATACATCTTTTCCCATAAATCAATTGATTGTTTCATCTCTTCTGATATTGGAATATCTTTATTTATGTTTTTTGAATCACTATCTTTTAGTAATAATTTATCTATTATTGATTTAATCCAACCTACTACTGTACTAAACATCTATTGACCTCTCCTTTTCCAAATTCTTTCTGTTGCATATCTTACTGAGTCTATTGCATGATTATTTTCATCTGGATATCCTGTTATATAATTTCCATCTTTATCTTGTTCTAGTTCATAACTTTCAAATTCTTCTGCTGTTGCTGGACATCTCACTCTATCTATTACTATTTTCGCCAAACCTGCTAACCACTTCATACTATATTCAACGCTGTTTGGACCTTTTTCAGCACCTCTAATCAAAGCACCATATTCTTTATAGTCTCCTATTGATTTATTCTCTGCCGAATCTGCTGTTATTAAATCGTCAAAATCTACACCTTTTTCTTCATGTAGTATTTTCCATGTATTTGCATTACTTTTTTTATTGCATCTATATTCATCAAAAATATACAGTATTCTTCTAGCTGCATCAAAATGCGTTTTTGAATAGTGAAACGGATCAGGATACCAACCCCAGTCTATTCCTCTATAAATCCAATCAAAACTAGCTATTTCTTCATCTGTTATCTCTCTAATTTCAAGATTTTCAAATACGCTTCCTCCATCTCCTGTCTCGTTTCCTAAATATTCATTTTCATACGTATTTGGAGATGTTTCCTTTATAAATTCTGCTTCATCAATAAAAGCCTGACCTATCCACTCAATTGGTGCTTGAGTATAGTCTGACTTATGTACTATTCTATTTTTCTTTATTTTTCTTTTTTCTTTATTTACAAAATGATTTTTACTTGTTGGTGTATTATATGTATAAAAAATCCAAAAGTCATTTCCACCTCTTACAATAGACTGATTTATTTTTCTAACCGTATTCATTCCTTGTATTTGGTCAAATTCTTCATACCATATAACACCTATATACATTCCCTTTGGTGGTTTTATTGATTTAATTTTTCCAGCATCGTCTGTTCCTCTAAAATAAATCTTTTGTCCTGTGGAAGCCTTTGTTATTTCTAATGGACTTTTTAATTCATCATATTCATCAGGTAATTCATAATAAGTCTCTCCTAATTTATCTAAAGCCCAAGTCATCTGTGCATAAACTGAATCTCTCATTGTGTTTGTATATCTTCTAATTACTATTGCACACATATTGGGGTTATTTTCTAGTAGTTCTACTATGGCTTCTGAAACAAAAGTAGATTTTAGGGAAGCTCTTCCACCTTCTAACCAATATTCTAAATATCTGTGATTTATAACATCTCTATATATATTTATAAAAGCTGGTGGCAAATCTCTTGCAGGTATTAATACTTTATATTGCTTTTCTTTATTTTCTTCTGGCACTAAATTTAATTCGTCTGATACATCTTTTACAAACTTAGCACTATCTAAATTACCTTTCATTGCTTTTAACGTTTGTTGCATGAGAATTTGAGTTTGCACATTTAAGTCCTCATCTTCAATGCCCAAATTTTCTAATTGAGTTCTGCTATCTGAGCCATCTGGCAATTCAAGAGAAAGCAACATGTTTATTGTTTCTTTCATCTTCTTTTTTTGTTTTCTTACTTCTCCCGATTTTTTACCACCTTTTGAACTATCTTTTGAATGTTCCTCTCGAGTTCGTCTCGAGTTCACTTGTTCAATTGGTATTAAATTTTGTTCATTAGCCACACTTCCTCACCTGCTTACTCAAGCAACTTTGATATTATACTTAATTGCTTTTTCTTTATTCTTCTACTTTTTGTTCTATTTAATATTCCTTCTGCTTTTTTTATTTTCTTTAATTTATTGAAATCTATAAAATTAATAAATTTTGAAAATATTTCCTTTAATTTCTTGTAAACTTCTCTAAAGGTTTCTATTATTCTATTAAAAGCATCTGTTAAACTATTTATTTGTTCTTGTGTTAGTTCCATAGTCTTGCTCCTTTTCTATTTCTCTATCACATTTGCTTTTTCTATTACAAAACTCACATTGTTTTGTCATACACTTTTCAATTTGTTTTATCTTTTCCATATGTCCCTTTCTAAAACAAAAATCAGCTAACTAGAATCGCTGATTTTTATAAATATATAAAAAATTCAAGGAGATACAATCTATAAAATTAACTCTAGTAATTAATTTTCGAAATAAAAAAGACTATCATTTCTGATAATCTTTTCAACCTTAATTTTATGAGTATACAGAAAGAACAGACGAAGATTAAAAGTCCTTTCTGTATTTATTTCTATTATACATATATCAAATTTAATTGTCGTGATTCAACCTCTTTTGTCGTGATTTATTTATTTCTTTTCTAAACATATCACATCAAATTCTTTTAATGCATATCCATGTAATTTACAAGTATGCTTATATTCTTTATCTATATCGTTTGAAATCTCCGTTAAATTTTCAGGAGTTTCACTTATATACATTTTATAAAGTATATTTCTATATGTACTATTTTCTATTTGTTCTATTATGTTTTCTATTTTAATAACTTTTTCTTTTAATTTTAATAAAATCTTTTCATACTCTACTGTTTGATCCATTAATACTGCTAAATCATCTGCTATTTTATCTTGAACACTTGAACTACCTCTAGCATTATCTCCATAAGTTGCAGTTAATTTGTTTAATAGTTCTTTTCTTTCCGTAACATCTTTAATTCTATCTTTTACCCATATTTTATTATTTTTATAATCAAATAGGTCTTGTCTGTTCATTTGTGCCTCCTTTTTTTATTTCTTTTAAAATTAATTTCTCCACTCTGTTTAAAGCCTCATAATATGTTATAAATCTCTCATTTCTGTGCTTAATATCTAATCTTATTATCTTTATTCGTTGATTATATTGTCTCATGTATATCTTTGCTACTTGATTTTTATTTAATCCACTTTTCCAAAGTTTTATTATTTCTTCTTCACTCATAAAGTTATTATTTATGATGTTTTTGTTTTTATTCTTCAAGTAGCTCTTTTAAAATTTTTATTATTATTTCTCCTACTTTGCCTAACTTCATTGCTTTTACTTCTTGTATCTTTTTCATTACTGCTTGTCTTGTTATTTCTTTAGACATTTTTTATTCTTCTTTCTCTAAATCTTCTTTAAATTTCCTTTTCAAAATATTATATTTTACTTTATTTAATATATCTAATCCTTTTTGATTTATTTCATCATATTCTTTTAAGTATGTATCTTTTATTAATTTTGTTTCTTTATCTGTTATATTTGCCAATTCTACTGCTTCCTTCTCAGGCAAAACACCTTTTTTTATTTGTATTAAATAATTTCTATCTTTAGATATTAAACATTCTTTATATGTTTTTCCACTAGCATACTCTTTAATAAAATCATTCATTCTAAGTATATGATGTAATTGTTTTGGGTCATATCCATATTTATCTATTTTGTCTTTAATAGTTGGATATGGGTGTTGCAATGCTTTTAGTTTTTCCATACTCATACCAGCCATACATCTTAATGCTTGATTGTAATTTATATGTGCAATTTCTTCCGCATTATCGAATAATGGTTTAACTACACTTTCATATTTCGGATTTATTATTTTAAAATCTGTAAATATAGTTTCTATAAAATTTATATTTTGTTTTTTATAAGTTTCAAACATTACTCTAATATCTTTTACATCTATATGCTCATTATTTTCTAGCACTAAAGTTTCACTTACTGGTTGCTTGTTATATACAAAATCTTTAAATGACGGTAATATAACTGCTTTAGTATCAATATCTGACATATACTCTTCGTCATATATATCTAATCCATAATTTTGAGAGCCTTGTAATGATAAAAATACAATTTCATATCCTTTATCTTTAAGATACTTATAATGCTCTTGCACTCTTTTCATTATTTCTTCTTCTCTAGCCATATATTAAACCTCCTATAAATATTCATTTAATTCTACTAATCTTTTTTGTATATCATATCCTACATTAAAACAATTATATCCATTCAATCTTAATTCACTCATATATTTTTGTGCTTCATTATCTATTGTATGAATATGTCCAAATAAATGGATACTTCCATTTTCTTTTCCATTCCAATCTGCAATAGGATAATGTGACATACATATTAATTTTTTATTTATTTTTACTTCTTTATAATTACATATTTCATCAAATAAAGATTTATCAAAATCTTTTTTAGTTAAGAAATTCGAATCGTGGTTTCCTATCACTAATATTTTTCTTCCATTTAAATTTTTTAATAATTCATTAGTTTTTGCCCCATTATACCAGCTAAAATCACCCAAAATATAAATTAAATCTTCTCTATTAGCAGTATTGTTCCACATTTCTATCAAATTCTTATCCATTTCTTCAATATTCTCAAATGGTCTGTTTTCATATTTTATTATATTTTTATGCCCAAAGTGTAAATCAGATATTACATATTCTTTCATTTTCTACCTTCTTTCTAAACTGTTCTTTTACTTCTTCTTTCACTTTTAAAATATTTGTATCTTTCTTATAATCCCATATTTTTATTTCTGCTAATTGTTCACTCATTAAATCTATCATCTTGTCTTTTATCTCTATTTCTTCAATAATATCATCAGTTGATGAACCTTTTTCAAGTTTTAATGTATCTATTCCAATCCTATCTACTTCTCCTTGTAATATTTCATAATTTGTTTTTACTATATCTAGTTCTTTATTTTGTTTTTCTATTATATTTAATACTTTTTCTAATGAAAAATATATGTATGGTTGCATTGTAAAAGGATTTGCATTTTCTAATAACTTTTTAACTTGTTCTATTGCTTTCTTTTCCTCTTCACTCATCTAAACTGCCTCCATTTGTCTCTTTTTATCTAATGTTTTTTTTATTTCTCTTCTTATTCTTTCACATAATTCTATTTTTCCTATATTTTTATTAAATTCATCTCTTATTGCTATTGAATAATTACTTTCTGGTGTTACGCCATAAGCATCACTCCTAATTTTTTTACTTTCTAAATTAATTTCTTCAATAATTTTTTCAAATATTTCATCTAATTCCTCTTCACTTATTTGCATTGTTACCTCCTAACATAATTTTTCATAAATTTTATATATTTTGTTATGTAATGGATTTTCTAAATCAAAATTTTCATCTTCTAAAACTTCGATTAAAGAGTTATGTGTTTCAATTAATAAATCATATTTTTCTTTATATAATAAAAATTCATTGTATCTATCTAAACTTATTGTTACACTTTCGTTCATCTACTCACCTACTTTATAACTTTCCTCTTCAAAAATCTTTTATTAGTCATTCCTGTAATGTCTTGCCATTCAAAAGCTTCGTTGCAATTTGGACATACTGGCAACATATCTTTGTCTCTCATCATCTGTTCATATCTTTTAGCTTGTCTTAAATATGGTTTATAGTTCATTAATTCATTTTTATAATCTATTGCTCTTTTTACTTCGTCTTGTATATTTTCATAGTTTTTAGCAATATTTACTAAAGCATCAAATGAGTCTACCATTGTTTGACAATATCTACATTCTACTGTTCTGTTTGTTGTATCAATTTCATATTTTGGAGTTTTTTCTCCATATTGGTAGCAATCACAAAACTTACTTCTTGAACGATTTAATCTTAAGCAATTTATAGTTACTATTTTGTCTTTTTCTATTTCACTCAATTAAATCACTCCATTTCTTTTAATTTTTTAGTTATATATTCGTTTTCTTCAGGCGAAAAATGATATTCTATTATTTCTTTCAAATCTAATGTTATACATTCTTGTTGAAGTCTTACATCTATTCCTCCTTCATCAATAAACATACTAGAATTAAACAATTCGCAAAATTCTTTAATATCATAAAAACTTATCCATGTAACTATTTCATTTTCTTCAAATCTAATTTCTTTATCCTTCATAAACAACAATAAATTTACTGCTGTATCTGTTAATTCTATTTTATCTTCGTTCATATAATCACTCCTCTACTTTCTCTACTATATTTACCTCTAATAAATCTGGTATATATTGTTTTAATTTCTCTGCATCTTCTTTTAATTGTCCTATATAATCTCCCCAGTTAGAATTTTCTCTAAATTTATAAACTAATATTTCTCTATCAAAAATATTTATTTGAACATTGTATCCATCTTCTTTTTTTCGATAATAATTGTCCCAGTCTTCTAATGTGTATCCAAACTTCTCTAATTCTTTTAAGTCTATCTTTTCTCTTCTTATGCTTTTTCCATCTTCACCTAAGACTTTTCTATATTCTGCTATTTTTAACATTAGATTTCCTCCATTTTCTTATTTCAATAAATCCTAGTCCTACTGCCCATTCATATATATAAGCTAAATCTGTTTCTTCTTTATTTAATTTTTTAAACCAGAATCCTGTTAAGCCAAATATTATTTGATATTTCATATTACTTGTCCTCCAATAATTCTTGTAAAACTTTTTGAGTATTTTCTAATGTTTCAAGTTCTATTTCTAAACGTTCAAGATATTGCTCATTTATATATATTTCTGTTTCATTTCTTGCCTCTTCATTTTCTCTTAAAGTTTTATTTATTTCTATTTTTAGATTATTTATTTTTAAATCTATTTCACCTATCTTTTCTTTTACTTTATCTTTGCTTATACTATTTTCTAGTGCTTGTAAGACTGTTTCTATTGCTTCTTTATCTGCACTATCTATTGAATAATCATTATTAAACTTTGTTGTAATTATTTTTCTACACCTATCTATTGCTTTTTCTATATTATTTGACATCTGTATTCTCCTTCTCTAATAATTCTGGATTGTCATATATGTTGCCTATTACTTGAATAAAATCAAGTATATCTATATTTAATACTCCATAATCTTCTATAATAAAAGAGCTTATTTCTTGTTTCCATTCTATTTTAGATATAAAATTTTTTAAATCTCCTTGAATAGATATTATATCTCCATCATATATCTTAGCTCCGTTTTTATCTTTTAAGCCTGTATATTGCATAAGAATTAATCCTGTAGCTTTTGGTGCTACAAATGTATCTCTTAAATCAATATCTAAAAGTTCATTCCAACTCAACATTTTTCTTTCTACAGTACTCCATGCCTTAAATTCTATTTCTCTCATACTACTCTCCTTCATATAATTCTATTGAATTTATGTTTCTGTACCAACTCATAAAATTATTTCTTACTCCTGTTGTTTTAATTTTGTATTGTTTTCCTACTTCCATTTGATTATATATATCAGAACTATCAAACTTAAAAATAAATGCGTTATCTTCAATTTTAAAAACTTCGTTTTCTGTTCCTATCATATATAAGTCTCTATCCTCTGTTCTTTTAATCCATTTATCTTTTACTGTTATTACTTCTTCTATTTTTTCACTTTGTAAATTTTCTGAATTTATATTTTCATTACTACACCCTGTTAATATAAACAAGCTAACTATTATTAATACTATTAATGTTATTAGTTTTATTTTATTTTTCATTTTCTAACTCCTTTACAAACTTAAATTCTATTTCTGCTATTATAAAATCATCATCATTAATAAATTCTAATAATTTTATAGCTTGTTCTAAATCTTCAAAAATTATTGCATCTGTTAATTCATCAGTTGTTTTTACACCTGCATTACTTATCATTTCTAAAAATTCACAATTATTTGTATCTCTAATTACATATCTGTCCATTTCTTAATCCTCCATTTTTTCTTTTATAGTTTGTAATTGCTTTATCACTGCATCAATACTTTCTGATTTCTTAAATATTAAACTTACAGGAAAATAATTATCATCACTTTCATAATTCACACCAATCTCAGTATCATTCTCTAAATTTTGAAATGACAATTCTCCTATTTTTCTTTTCTCATCATATCTGCTTGCTGTTCCTATATCTCCACCTTCAAAAACTACTATTGAATTTTGTATAATCATATTTGCTCCTCTTTTCTTTAATTTATATTAATTTCTCTTGTATTCCTAAAATCTCATGTATTTTGTTTATGCTTTCCTTTGCTGTAGGCTGTTTGCTATATTCACAATTTTGATTTCCCATAAAATAAGGATTTTCTAATGCTGTACAACCTAAACACCTACCTTGCTCTATTGCCTTTTGACAACTTTCTATTAATTGTACATATCCCATAAGCTACACCTAATCTATGTATGGAATATGGTTTTGATTGTCTAATTCCATTTTCTCTTGCTCTGTTGCCTTTCTATATACAGCTACTTTTTTATGTGTTATATAATCTTCTTCCATTCCACATTCTATTAATTCGTGATATTCATTAACTAACTCTGTAAGTCTAGGTCTTACATGGTTCATATCAAAGTATTTTGAATATCCTTTTTTATTCATTTCTTGTTCAATTTCTCTTGCTGTCATTTCTTTATCTGCTATTATTTCAATTATCTGTAAGTATCTTGTTAATCGTTTAGGTTTTATATCTTCAAAACTTAATTGTCTTGTCATTTCTGTTACCATTTAAGTTTCCTCCTTTGTTTAATTTTCACTTAAAATTATGTTTGTTAATTCCTTTTCATCTTCTAAACTAAGCTCTTTATATCTTTCTTCTTCTTTTATTTTTCTTAAAAATTTCATCTTTTCAAAAAATGTTTTTAAATTTTCGCTTTTATATTTATTTAAATAATATAAATATATTTCTTTATATTCTTGTTTGTGTTCTTTTGTTGTTCTTTTGTTGTCATTTTTGCTGTTATTTTTAAATTCTTGGATTTGATATTCCTGCCAATTTTCAATAGTTACAACAGAAAATTTGTTGTTACTTTTGATGTTACACATTTTTAATTTTTCCAGTACCTTCATATACTTATAAACTGTACTTTCATTCATATCTAATTCATCACTTGCTGTCTTTCTTCCAAATACAAATTGTCCCTCTTTTAAATGTACTATCTGTTGACCTACAAGGTGTTCTCTTTCTGTATATGTTGCTTTGCATAAACACCAAACCCAAATTTTTAGTGCTTTTTCATTTTTAAATATCGGAGATTTTAATATTTTTCTAAATAATTTGATGTATCCTTCTTCCACATCTTATCTCCTTTCTGTTTATAAATAACTTCTGCCATATCTCTTTATAAAATCTTCTTTTGTTTTTTTATAATACTCTTGCCATGTCCTTTGCCCCACAACATGAGCATAATCCATAAAAGCCGTGTTAAAATGTATTCCTGCATCACTCATATTGTGCATTTCTGGTGTTAGATATATAAACAATCCATCTTGTTCACTTAATTTTCTATTAGCACCACCAAAAATATGATGTTTATGACTTCCTTCAAATCTTTCAATTTCCCACATATCATCTCTAAACATAATACTAACATTTTCTTTCATTTCCATTCCCTCAATAAACTATCAATTTCAGATTGTTGTTTAGTTTCTATATCTAATTCTTTTGCTAATTCAACAAGATTATTAATTAATAAACTCATTTCTTTACTATCATAGCTACTAGAGCCGTAATAAGCATGTATTTTTACACATTTATCTTTTTTGCATACTTCTTGAACTAAATATCCTAAACCTTTTTCATTCCAAATCTTCTTAAAAGTATCTAAAGCTTTTTCTTCTAATATCATTGCTTGAAATCTACCAATATTTAATATTGTATCTTTATATACATCTTCTTTTGTTATGCTAGTTCCTTCTAAAGATAGTTTCTTAGCAATTTCATCACATAAAACCCAACAATAATCATTTGCATTTTTAGATCTTTTCTTATACCATTTCTTTACTTCGACATTGACTTTTACGTCCTTTAATTTTTGCAAACTAGTAAATTCATTACTATTAAGTTTTAAAGTCAAAATTGTTTGATTATTTTTAAAATCTGTATTAATTTGTTCTATTGTTCCTGTTGCTTCCATTAATTTACCTTTCTATATGTTGATGCATTAACACATATTCTGAATTTTCTCCCATATTATTTAATAAAAATTCACTTGCTTGCTGTATGCTTAAATGGCTACTTTTTGCCCTAAACTCATATACATACTCACAATTTTTCTGTTTTTCTTTTATTCGTTCTTCTATTTCTTCTTCGTCATAATTTCCCTCTACTAAATACAAATCATAGTTTGAGGCACTTATACCTTCTACTGTTCTTGTATCAGTCATATAAATAACTTTATAATCGTCAAATAATACTCTATATCCACATTGAGGTACATCATGATAGAGTTTTACTGGAATTATCTTTAATAATTTATAATCATACTTAATACCTATATTTAAAACGTCTATATTTTTTCTATTAACTCCACATTCTAATAATTGATTTAATAACCATTCACAACAAGCAAATCTTAAAGTTGGTCTTTCCTTTGCTAATCTTTTTATAGTTTCTTTTTTGAAATGGTCTGAATGAATATGTGTTAATAACACTAATTTTAATTTTTTATAATACTTTTCTATTTTTTTAAAAGTAACACCACAATCTATTAAAACAACATCTTTTACTATAGTTGCATTACCTGTACTACAACTAGATATAATTTTATAATTCATTCATACTCACTTCTTTTACTTCTTCATTTTGTTCAACTATGTCTGCTTGTACTTCAATAATTTCTTCTTGCTGTTGTATCTCTTGTTGCATTTCTTCTGCTTCATACATTCCTGCTAAATCTTCAACAAATGTTTCTCTTAAAGCTCTTACCTTTGCAACTTTTTCTACCATAGTTGCACCTTTACTATTCCAATTTGAATTTAATTGACCTTGTCCTGTTTTTTGTGCTACTTCATTAAAACTTACGCTTGAATATGTAGGATGTGACCAATCTTTTCTAAATACTCTTGCCCATCCACCTACTAACCTTTCTTCTCCTAATCTAAAAGTGCCTTGTCTTTCTTCTATACTTCCATCTTCTTTTTGAACTATTATTCCGCTTTCTATTCCATCATAATTTGAATTTAAAACTGCTCTTTTTAAAATCGCATCTTTTCCAACTACTAACTGAGCTGGTGTTCCTGCTTTGTATTTTATTAAATATGCTTCTCTTAAAAATGGATTTAACTTCCTAACTTTACAAAGCTCTGTAAATAACTTAAATTCTTGATTTGTTATTTCTACATCTGTACCAACTATATATTCTTGAACAATTTTCTTTGTTAATTTAATTTCTTGTCCATCAACATCAAATTTAACCATTAATTCTTGTTTTTCATTTTTCTCATTACTCATAATCATATCCTCCTTGTTCTAAAAATTCTTTTAATTCTTTTAATTTCTCTCTACTTCCTCTTACTGTAAATCTCAATGTTAGAATTTCTTGTGATTTTGTTTCAATTTTTGGTGCTTCTAAAACTTCGTTTTGCTCTGCTATTTCATGCTCTTCAAATTTTGTTAAATTTTCTTGTATTCTCTTTCTTTCTTGTTCCTGTCTTTCTTTTATTTCAATTTCTTTTTTTATCTGCTCTTTTCTATTTAAAACTGTAGTAATTGATTTACTCACATCTAACGTTTGTTTATATTCAACTATTATTTCTTCTTTATATTCTTGAGTATCAATTAATTGTAAATCCTTTATTCTTTTATCTATAAAATCTTTTGCTTGTTCTTTTAATGATTTGATACTAGCTGATAAAATTACATTTATTTTGGCTTGTTCAAATGTCACAAAATCAATGTTAGATGCTTTTTTATATTCTTCAAAGTATTCTTTTATTTCTTGTTCTTTTTTACTTTTCAATTCATTCTCAACACTATCTACTTTATTCTTTAAATCAGCATCAGCTTTTTTAAATTTTTCTGATATACATTCTTTATAAATATTTTCAAATTGCTCATATGGAGCTAATATTTTTTCTTTTACTTCTTTTCTTTTTGTTTCAAATTCTTTAAATTCTTTGTTTAGTTCTGCTCTAATTTCCTTTACTGTCTTTACTGTTTCTTCTGTACAAACTAAATCATCTACATTTTCTATTTTTTTATCAATTTCTTCACTAACAGTTTTTAACTGTTGTTCAATAATTGGTAACTGTTTTATTATTATTAAATCTTTCATATTTCCTCCTATTAAAAAATTCTGTTTATAATTTCAAACAAATATGTATTATCTATTTTGAAAGAACTATCTTCTTCTTGCTTTTCTATAATCATATTTATAGCTTGGTTAAAATAAGCACTATCTACTCCTGTTAATTGGTCCTTAAATACATTTAAATCTTTTAAATCTAATTCATTAAGCTGTAATACCATTTTTAAATATTGTCCTGCATTTATATTCCAACCTCTTTTTATAAATTTTCTAGTGCGAATAATACTACATAATGGATACTTACTTCCCACATAATATAATTCTTTATTTATAATTGCTTCTAATGCTCTTGAAGGTAAATTGACTTTATTTTCTTTAAAATCATAACTACAAGTACAATGAATAAAATCATAATTAGTATGAATTTCATCAACTTCTCCATAAAATCTAATAATTATTTGTATATCATTAGACAATGAAATTGCGTTCGTTGAAAAATATCTAGGTCTATACTTAGGCTTTTCTTCCTTTTGTTCTTCTTCATTTTCCTCTATAAAAGGCTCTGTATTTTTTGATTCATCATCAATACCATTTTCCTCATCTTCCATTACTGCACCTGAGGATTTTATAAAACATTGTATTTTATCATCTTCATCTGTAATCGTTACTATTGCTTTGTCTTTATGTGTTTCATTCCATTTATTAGCATAGTATTCTGCTATTTCTTTTACAGCATCTTTTGTTTTAAAATATATGTCATAGTCATTTGGTTTCTCTCCATTTAACAAACTAACAAATGCTCCACCTGTAACTATGGCATTTTCTTTTATCGTTTTTACAACATCTTTATCATCAATACTATTGCACCAATCAGTTAATTTTGCATTTAATGATTTTGCTATATTCTTACTATTCATATTAAAAATTCCTCTTTTCTTGACTTTTCTAAAATTTTATGTTAATATAATTAAAGGCATATAAACAAACATTGTTTATATATAACTAGCTTTGTTCTGGGGAGAACGTTTGGGCTAGTTTTTTTATTTTTTGTAATTTACTATAATGTGTTAAGCAATTACTTTTCATTCCTTCATTACTCTCATGTTCTATTCTTTTTAGTAATAAATCTCTGTTTTTTACATCTTCTTTTAATTTTGCATTTTTACTTTCTAAATCTTTAACATACTCAAAATGTCTATAAATCTTTCTAGGTATGTATAAAAACACATTTAATAAGGCTTGTAACATTGTTCTAACTCTCCTTTCATTCGTTTTAAAGTTTTTTTCATGTTTCTTAAATATTTCTTATCTTTATATTTCTTTATTATCTTTTCAAACATATTTACCCCCTTTCTATAATCCAAAAATTTTAAATATTATTCCACAGCAGAACGCTGGTATTATTCCAAAAATTATTCCTAGCACAAAACACATTTGCGCAAATTCAATTAATTTCTTCATTTTTATTTCCTTTCACTTAAATTGTCATGACTTATATTTATGTATTTATTAAATGCTTGTCTTGTTACTTTAAATGGTGTTGTGTATCTTTGAACTGGTAAATCTTTTTGTTCAAACATTTTTCTTACCATGTTTTCACCAATATCAAATTCTTTATGTATTTGTTTTATTGTTAATAATTCATTAGGGTCTTTTCCTAAATTGTTATACATTAATAAATCATTTGTCTTTTTTTGTTCCTCTAATATTTGTTTTAATAATTCTTCCATACTCTCTCCTCCTCTCTTTTTGTATCAGGTCGCAATTAATTATTTATAAATTTGTTAGCATCTTCATTTAAAACATTTATAATTTTTGAAAACTCTTCAACATCTAATTTTCTTTTATCATTTAACGATGCATTTAGCTTAGGTAATGCAATTTTAGTTTCTTCTGATAGCCAAGTTTGACTAATTCCGTTTCTCTATTAAATAGAGTCTTATTCGTTTTCCAACAGACATTTTTATACCTCCTCTCAATTTCAGTTTTTCTGAAGTTGTTTATATGTTATTTCATTTATTCTGGAATGTCAATAGTTTTTTTAAATATTTTTTCAGTTTTTCTGAATTTTTTTATTTACATATCTAAAAATGTGTGTTAAAATATATTTGTTTCAAAGAAAGAGGTGAATATATGTTCTTACATAAAAAAATTAAAGAAGCTCGAATTGAAAAAAAGATGACTCAAAAACAACTAGCAATCGAATTAACAAATAGAGGCAGAAAAACTTCTAATACTGTAATTGCTAATTGGGAGTCTGGTTTAAACAGTCCAGATGTTGATACTGTTCAGCTTATGTGTGAAATTTTTGAAAAAGATGGTAACTATTTTTTTGATACTAATAATGATTTTCGTTATGCATCATATAAAGGTTTAGATTTAGAAGGTCTTAATGAAGATGATATAAAAGAATTAAATCAATTTGTAGAATTTATAAAAAATAAAAAGAAAAATGATAAAAAATAAATTCAACTATAAGAGGTAATATATGAATACTTTAGATATGTATAGAATTGCTGAAAATGAAAATATAGACATTTTAGATTATAAGTGGTCAAATACTAAGGCTAAAATATTTGAAATCGATAATGCCTATTATATTGGTTTAGATAATGATAAAATTGATAATTCTATTGAAGAAAAGGAAATATTAGCAGAAGAACTTGGACACTATTATAGTAATTCTCTTTATTATATGAATACTGATAGTGTCACTAAAAGAAAATGTGAATTAAGAGCAATGAAATGGGCTTATTCTGTTCTTATTCCTCTTCAAAAATTAAAAGAAAAAATCATACAAGGTTTAGACTTATATGATTTAGCTGAATATTTTGATGTAGATATTAAATATATGATTGATTGTATTAACTTTTATACCGAAAAATATGGTGTATTAGTTTAAATATAAAAAAGGAAAATAGATGTAATTAGATTTGCGACCTGATACATTTATTTTCCTCCACATAGACACTTAAAGTGGCTATACTTGTATTATAATATAAGTATCCTCCACTTTTCAAGTGTTTATTAAAAATAAATTATTTGAAAATGGAGGTATTTTATTATGGAAAAGTATTGCTTTTTTAGAAGCACAATTTGTGTTCTTGGTAGAACAAAAAAGGTTATTGATTTTATAAAAAAATATGAATTACATTTAAACTTTGGTGGATATTTTGACCACATATTAGAAAACTTTTATCTTGATATGTGGTCAAAAGGAAATATTGACATCCCCTATGAAAAAGAAATAGTAGAAACTATTTTTCTTAAGGATTTTGTAAATAATTGGAATAGATATAAAAAGCAATGGAGTGATTTAGAAGCTGTTTCTTATGATGACTTAACAAAAGAAGAAAAAAATTATATTAATAGTAAAATATTAAATGAAGAAACAGTTGAAAAAAAGCCAAAAACAAATAAAAAGACAAAACAAGTTGGAAATGGAGAAGGAAGTCTTTACTTTAGTGACACTCAAAAATGTTGGATATTTCAATATTACGATACAAATGGAAAAAGGCAAACTATGAAACAAAAGAAAAAAGAATCCACAAAAGATTTTAAAGTTAGAGTTACAGAAATAAAAAATAGTTTAAACACTGGTACTTACATAAGTAAAAGTAATGATACTATAAAATCTATTTTAGAAAACTATGTTAAACAAAAAAACTTAGATGGGATAACTTCTGATAGAAGTTACAATAGAGAAAAAGAAACTCTTGCTCAAATAAGTTACTGTTGTAATAATTTTTATGATAAACCAATTCAAAAAGTTAGTGTTTCAGATATAGAAAAGTCAAAAGAAAATATGAGAAAATACAGTAAAAGTACAATTTCAAAAATATGGGCTTTATTATATAAAGCTTTTAAAATAGCTTATTCTAGAAGAATTATACAATACAACACGATGGAAGATGAAACTCTAATTCCACCAATTTCACATAAACCAAATAAAAAAGTGGAAGCTTTAACTGTTGAAGAAGAGAAAAAACTAGAAAAATCATTGCTTTCAAACAAGACTGTTTACAATACTATTCTTTTATTACAATTATACACAGGTATGAGAATTGGAGAAGTTTTAGCTTTAAGCAAAGATTGCATTAACTTTAAAGATAATACATTAACTGTATATCGAACAATAACAAGAGATAAAAATGACAAAGTAATACTTGGAAAACACACTAAGACATATAATAAGAAAACAGGAATTGATAAAGGAAAAAGAATCTTCCCTCTTTCTTCAAAAGTTAAAAAATTATTAGAAGAGCAATTAAATAATAAAATAACTAATATATATAATTTAATATTTTGGGATTATAAAAAAAATACTTTTATAACTGATGGAGAAATTAATTCATATCTTAATAGATTAAATGTAAAAGAAAATATAACCAGACATATTCATACTCATATGTTAAGGCATACTTTTATAACTCGTTGTCAAGAAAAAGGAATACCTTTAGTTGTATTGCAATCTTTGGTTGGACATGTTGAAGGAAGTTCTATTACTAACGATGTTTATACTTCTGTTTCAATAGATTTTATGAAACAAGAATTAGAAAAAATAAATTAAAAAACTCTACTGCATTACTATTGCATTATTTTAGAAAAATATAAACCTTGTATCTGCTATAAAATAAGCATTTACAAGGTTTATTATTTGGTGCCTAAGGCGGGACTCGAACCCGCATGGTTTCCCGCACGATTTTGAGTCGTGTGCGTCTGCCAATTCCGCCACTCAGGCATATACTATTTTATAATTAGATAAAGACATCTGTATAAGATATCTGTATTTCTCTTCGTTCAAACAGCTATCTTAACTCAGGCATATACTATTTTATAATTAGATAAAGACATCTGTATAAGATATCTGTATTTCTCTTCGTTCAAACAGCTATCTTAACTCAAGTATATACTAGATATATTAACATATAATTTTTATATTGTCTATATTTTAAATAATTTTTATCCTAATTAAATATAGACAATATAAATTATATAACTTTAAATTATCTCATTTTTGAAGCTTATTCCATTTTCTAATTTTTCCATTCCAAACATATCTAATATTGTTGCTGATATATCTGAATAAGTTTCTCTAATTCCTAAATCTACATTTTGTTTTAATCTTTTTCCATATACAAGTATTGGTATATATTCTCTATCATGATCTGTGCTAGGTGTACTTGGATCATTTCCATGATCTGCTGTTAAAATTAATATATCATCTTCTTTTAAGTTATTCATTATTTCTGGTAATTTACTATCAAATTCTTCTAACGCTCTTGCATAACCTTCTATATTATTTCTATGTCCATATAGCATATCAAAATCTACTAAATTTACAAATATTAAATCTTCTTTTGCATTTTTTATTGCATCTATTGTTTTTTCAATTCCATCTGTATTTCCTGTTGTATGTATACTTCTATTTATTCCTCTTCCACTAAATAAATCTTCTATTTTTCCTATTGCTAATACTTTTTTATTATTTTCTTGGAAAGAATCTAACATTGTTTTCCCAAAATCTTCTGCTTCATAGTCTTTTCTGTTATATGTTCTTGTAAAATCTTCACTACATGTTCCTATAAATGGTCTTGCAATTACTGTTCCTATTCCATAACCTTTTTCATCTATTACATCTCTTGCTGTTTTACATAATTTATATAACTCTGGCACTGAAAGCATATCTTCATGTGCGGCAATTTGAAATACACTATCTGCTGATGTATATACTATAGGCTTTTTAGTTTTTATACTTTCTTCTCCATATTGTTTTAAAAAGTCTGTTCCTGAGCCCTTTTTATTACATATAAATCCATCAATACCATATCTACTAGTTATTTCATCTAATAACTCTTTAGGAAATCCATCATAATATGTTTTGAATGGTTCATCTTTTATAAATCCAGCTATTTCCCAATGTCCAACTGGACTATTTTTTCCTTTTGTTTTTTCAGCAGCTTTTCCATATATTCCTATTGGATTTCCTTCTTTTTCTTTTATTGTAAGTCCTTGGATATTGTACAAACCTAACTTTTTCATATTAGGAATATTTAAAGTACTATTATAGTATATTCCTTCTAAAGTATTACTACCTTCATCTCCATATTCTCCTGCATCTGGCAAAGCTCCTACTCCAAAACTATCTAAAACTATAATAATCGCTCTATTAATCATATTTCTCTTTTCCTTTTTCATATATTTTTGTATATCATTTGTTATATAAGATCATTACTTTATCACTTTATTTTATACTAAATGTAATATTTATAATAAATTTATATTCTATTTTCTTATATCTACATCATATTCATATACAAAAACATTTTTTGATTTTGGTAATATTAAATTATTACTTTCTGTGAAATATTTATTTGTTCTAAATTTATTTTTAGCTACTAATCTAAATTTTAATTTTTTAGTATCTAATAAAACACTTGATGATAAATCCATACCTATTGGTAAAGTTTGGTTATTATTATCATAATAAATAATATTAGAATAATATAATAATGGTAATCCTTCTTTATAATTTAATTTAATTAAATTTAATGCGCCTTCTCCATCATCTTCATATTCCTCTAATGCCTTCTCAACATTTATGTTATATACTTCAAATGCTCTTTCTTTTACTTTTTCTGTTATTTGACATACTTTATATAGTGAAAAATCATATTCTGCTTTTCCTTTTGGTATTGCTCTATCTATAAATCCTATTATACTTTGTAGTCTTTCTGTTAAGTCAAATACATCAATCTTTTTATTTATATTTAATATTTTAAATTTACTTTTTTCATTTTCTCTATGGCTTCTATTTCCAATATATTTCAACTTTCTAGTATCATCCTCAACATTTCCAAATATATCAAATGTTTCACTTTCAATAGCAAGTTTATTACTAGAAAATTCTTTTTTCAATTTATTTAATAATTCTTGTGCTACTGATGTTTCTAAATTATTTTCTCTTAATAAGTTTAATGCTTCTAAAACCTCACTTTTAGCTACAAATACACTATCCATTTCTTCTTTAGATAGTTTTTTCCTTTGAATTGTATCTACTTTTGCTCCTAAATCTTCAAAATCTGATTCAAAATCAAAAGCTTTTTTCATTACTGTTTTGTTTTCATCATTTTCTTTATCTGCTCCCATCTCTAGGCTAAGTTTTTCATCTTTATTTGAAAACTTCCAAAAATCAAAAATACTTTTCCTATGTTTATCTATTTCTTCAATGTATAAATTAGCATTTTTCACTTTTGATATTATATTTTCTAATTTTAATTCTTGAGCTTTTAAATCTTGATTTAAATTTTTATAATTTTTTTCTGCTCTTTCAAGTAAAGAATATATTGTAACTAAATCTTCTATTGTATAAAATCTTTTTCCTCTTAAGGATGCATCTAATGCTACAGTACTTACACTATTATTCTCTTCTTTCTCTGGTACTTTTTCTTGAGTCTCTACTTTAACCTTTTTATTTGATTTTGAAGATTTAAAGAAATACTTTACTTTTCCTATAAAAGTCTTTTTACATTCTAAATATGTTGATATTTCTCTTTGTTTTACTAAATATTCATCTTCTTTTTCTTTAACTGAAATTTTTATATCAACTAATTTTTCTTCCAATTCTTTAATACTTAGATTTTGTTTTAATATTGATTCTTCAGCTAACTTAAACTCATTTTTTATAAATTCTGGTAACATTTCGTATGTTAGCCTTACTTGACCCATATATAGTTCTAAACCATTATTGCTATCTATTTTAGTAATAAATTCAAAATGATTTTTTATTTCTGTTTGCATAATAAATAAAGCTTTTAACAATTTATAAAATTTAACAGCTTCTTCTCTGTTAGTTAATTTTATTTTATAACTACTTTTTACATTATCATATACTACTGTTTCTCCAACTATTTGTAATGATAATGCATTTGTTCTACTATATACTTCAAATGTTAATCCCCAATTTTTTGTAAATAGCCATAAATAATTTTCTAAATCAGCTATTTCATTTCTATCTAAATACTCTTCTGAATAATTCATTGCATTAATTGGTATATAGATTTTTGGTGCTACTTTACTTTCACTATTTGCAAATTCAATTTTCTTTTTTATCAAATAGAAAAACTCTGCATATGTTTGCTCTTTTGAACATACTAACATAAAATATCTACCTGTAGCTGGTGAAAAATAAATTTGCCACATATGTGCTTTAGGATATTTTACCTTAAATGGTTCTTTTTTTTCTAGCTCCTTTTGAATACTTACTATGCTTTCTATTTCTGGTATTGAAACTCTATCTAACATCTTTAAAAAAGTTGTATATCTTTCAAGTTCTTCTTCATCTTGATCATTTTGTAAAATATACTTAAATAATGGTAATGCTTTTGCATATTTATCTTTCAAAGGGTCTGTTCTTAGGCATGGTGTGACTAATATATCAATTTTATCAATTGGAACAAAACGAAATACTCTATGATCCTTATCATTATTTAATCTTGATACATTAAAATTAAGTGGTTTATAATCAATTAAATCATTTGGAATATCATCTAAATCTAAGTTTAAATATTTTAACTTTTTTTGTAATTCACTTTTTGTTACACTTTCCACGTCTTTTCTCCCCTTCATACTATAACTTTAATTAATCACTTGATATTATATTATATCAAATTGATTTGTTCAACATTTATTTTAAAAAAACTTAAAACGCTAGAACGTGATTTTATAAAATTCACGTCTAGCCGTTTATTTATTGAAATAATGTAATGTTTTCTATATTTGCAGCAAAATATGGTAATTCTTTTTCACTTTCTTTTAAGAATATAACATATTTATCATCAAAATTAAATTCTCTTTTTTCATCTTCTAATGATGCTGTAAATTGCATTTTAAAATCTAAAGCTGCTTCACTTTTTATTTCTCCACCTTTATTGTTTAACTTCATTTTTATTGTTTGCATAGCTGCCATTATTTCTCCTGTATCACCATTAGATAATACAAATTCTTTATTTTCTAATTCATTATATTGTTTAAATAAGTCAATATCTATATCTGGTACTTTTAAAGTATCTTTTTCTGTAAGTGTACGATTTCCTTCAAAATCGTCTGCTTTTTCATTAGCTTTTTCATATATCTCTTCAAAAGTTTTTCCTTCAGGATTTCTAACTAATATTACTTGTTCAAATTCTTTTGTATTTAATATTACAGCAAAATCACTATCTGAATTGTAATATAACACTTCTACTTGATTTCGTACTATTTCTTCAGTATCTTCATCAATTCCAAAATATTTTACATTTTCATACTTATCCGCAAATTTTGCATTTTCTAATTTCTTAAATTCATTTTCAAATTCAAATTTCTTTTTAAGCATTGCATAAAATAAATATCTTTTAACATCAGGATTATCTTCATCATTTAAACTTGATTCTGACCAGTCTAATCCATCTAATATGTCACTGCTTTCATTAAATTTTTCTTTTATACCTTTTTCTATTTCTTCTTTTAATTCTAAATTTTTAAATCCCCATTTTTTATAATAAGAATCTTCTGAAATATCATTCTCTGTAAAGCTTTGTTTATTTAAATTCTTAACAATATCTATTTGTGGTGTAAAAATAATATCTTCTTTTACTACTTCATTTTGCATATCATTCCATACTAGCTGAAATGTTCCACACCAAGCGCTATTTTCTTTTAATTCATCTTGCATTGTTGCTAAAACTTTTATTTCTGTTTTATCATTTTTGTTTTCTTGATTACTATTACTTACCTGATTTACTACATTTTTACTTAAGTTTTCTTTTTTATCAATTATAATTACTCCTAAAATGATAGCTAAAATGATGATTATTATAACCAAAATCATTATTTTTTTATTAAATATTTCTTCCATAAATTTTGTTTTAAGATACTATCTTAAAATCCCCTTTCTTTATATAGATACTGAGACGGAGTTCTTGTCTATACTTTTAATATTTCAATCAATATATTCATCTTATTATCTAAACTTTAGACAAAACCTACGTCCCCATGTCTATCTTATTCTCTAGACTTTAGACAAAATCTACGTCCCCGTGTCTATTTATCTTGTAAAGTTATTTATTTCTTCTTTTATTTTATTTACAAATTCGTCTGCTTTCATTGCTCCTATATCTCCATCTTTTCTTGAACGTACTCCTACTGATTCTGATTCCACCTCCTTTTCTCCTAAAATAAGCATATATGGTACTTTTTGAAGTTGAGCTTCACGAATTTTGTATCCGATTTTTTCTTGTCTATCATCTATTTCAACTCTTAGTCCTTCTTTAGATAATTTTTCTACTATTTTCTCTGCATATTCTTTTTGACTATCTGAAATTGGTAACACTTTTACTTGTACTGGTGCAAGCCATACTGGAAAAGCTCCAGCAAAATGTTCTGTAATTATTCCTATAAATCTTTCAAATGATCCAAATAAAGCTCTATGAATTAATATTGGTGTTTTCTTTTCTCCATTTGAATCAATATAAGATAAATTAAATCTAAGTGGTAATTGGAAATCAACTTGTACTGTTCCCATTTGCCATTCTCTTCCTAAACAGTCTTTCATTTTAATATCTATTTTTGGTCCGTAAAAAGCTCCGTCTCCCTCATTAATTCTATACTGATCTTTTCCACATAATTCATCTAAAACTTCTCTTAAATTAGCTTCTGCTTTATTCCATAATTCGATATCACCCATATAATCTTCTGGTCTTGTTGATAATGTTAATTCAAAATCTAATCCAAATATTCCATATAAATATTTTGCTATTTCGATAATATCTTTAATTTCAGATCCAATTTGATCTTCCGTAATAAAGTTATGTGCATCATCTTGACGGAACATTCTTACTCTAAATAATCCATTTAATTGTCCTGATTTTTCATTTCTATGAATAACATCTATATCATTAAATCTTAATGGTAAATCTTTATAACTTCTTAATTTTGAAGCAAATATTTTTATTGCATTTGG
>CAMSWH010000004.1 GCA_947064765.1 uncultured Clostridium sp. | reverse complement strand
GAGCATCCGGTTCATACCCGGCAGGTCGTAAGTTCGAATCTCACCGTCGCTACCAAAAATACAGTAAGATTAAATCTTACTGTATTTTTTTATTTTTCATTATGTGCATTTTATTATTCACTTAAAAAATTTTTAACAGTTATTTCAATTGTATCTTTTACTTCTTCATTTATATATAATTCAATTGTTGCTGTACCAACTTCTTTAGTTTTTAATTCATTATCTTCAACAATTACTACATTTTCATTTGAAGAAATTATTTTATAATTTTCTGGTTCTACTAAAAAATCAATTTCATAATTCTGACCTACAGTTAAACTCAAATCTGTTTCTTTAAAATAATTTACTTTGCCAAATATACCTATTAAAAGAAGTGTTATTATTGGTAAAAAAATAGCAGTATTTTTAATAGTTTTCTCAGATATTTTTTTATTATATTTTAATAAAATCTTATAGGTTAAAGGAAAGAATGCTATTCCAAAAGGTATAACTATCGGGTTTTCTATAACTCCACCCAATATACAAAATATCGAAATAAAATATCTAAATCCATTCCAAGTACTTTTCAATACTTTATTTAGAACTTTTTTAACATTATCTAATGCATTTCTTAAATCATCTTCTTTTGAATTACTTACAAATGAGCTTGTATTAGAATCTACTTTTTCATATTCATGTTGCACTACTATTTCTTCTATTTCTTTTTCTTCATTAATCAATTCTTTTTTCTTAAACTCAAATTTTTCTTCAGGTACAACACTTGTATATAATAGTTCTTTGTCTCTTTTTATTTCATCAGTTACAGATACATTATTATATATAGTAGCATTTTCATATTGTATTAATTTTAAAGTAGAATTTATCTCATTAGCAACTTTTAAAGATCCTACTTTAATATCAATATTAGGTTTTATCATATCATTTACTGTTATTATAACAGAATAATTATTATCTACTATTTTAGTTTTTATAATAGCTCTATTTGAAGATCGTATTTTTTGTCTATGTACCTGTATTCCAAAATCAATTATATCAGAATATCTATATACAATTGTATATTTTTTCTTTATATTACCTTTAAAATCTAATTTAGGAACACACCATAACTTATTTATTTCATCAATATATAAATATTTATAAACTTTTTTAGTAGGTATAAATTTATTTAATCTTTTTATATTTTCGCTTGTCAATGCTTCGTGTGTTAATTCTTTATTTTTACTTATTTGTATAAATAAAGCAATAATAGCAATAATAACAGCAACTATACTTCCAGCAATTACTGTTATTGTCATAAGAGTAATGTACAAAATAATAATACATATAATAAAAAATATAAGCATACAAATTTCTCCTTTTATTTTAATTATACTATAATTTAGTATATATCATAACATACTTTATTTTTCAATAATTATATCACTTGTTTATATAACCATTATGAAGGATATATTACTTACAAAACTGAAAATTTATAAACTTTAGACTAGTCTTTCTAGTCCTATTTATATAAAAAACAAATGTGAAACATTATTTTATCATTTTAATAATTTTGTTTCACATTTTATTTTTTATTTATGAACTTTATTTTTATAATAAATATCTAAATCAACAGGTTCTTTAATTCCATCAACACGTCCTTTATCACTATTTTGCCATAATATATAATCACTATCATTTACTGATGGAGTTTTAGTAGAATACTTAGCTACCCAAATTGTATAATCTTTTAATGAAAGCCATGTATTATTTAGATAATTTTCACTTGCATATAACATTGTATCATATCCAGCATTTTTTAATTTATTTGAAAATGCATCATACATTTCATTCAATTGATATAAATTTATTTCTAATTCATTAAAATTCGCCCAACATTCCCAGTCAAAGCATACTGGAAAATCTAGTTTGTCTCCATTTAAAGTTTCTATAACAAATTCTGCATTTTCTACTGCTGACTGGGTAGTATTTGATTCTGAATAAACATAAATTCCAACCTTTAGTCCAACTTCTTTAGCTTTTTGATAATTATTTTTAAATGTATTATCTATAGTAATTGGAGTATCTTTATTCTTCATAACCCCCATTCTTAAAATAACAAATTCTACTCCAGAATTTTTTACTTTTTCGAAATCTACTTCTCCTTGCCATTTTGAAATATCAATTCCAATCATTGTATCTTCTGTTTTATAATTTGCTATTTGTTCTTCGATACTAATAAAATCTTCTTCTTCATCTTCCTCGTCTTCTTTATTTTCAGAATCTTCTTTTTTTACTTTTTCTTTTACTTGTACTACTGTATCTTTTGTCGCTTTATTTCCTGACTGATCTGTTATTATATATTTTATTTTATATGTTCCAATCTCATTAAAATTTACATTTCCTTCTATTTTTAAATCTGGCTTTGCATCATAATTATCTGCATAACTAACTTTTTTAGTTAATGATTCTTCATTTCCTTCATTAACATATAATGTTTTTGTTGATGGTACATTAATAAAAATTGGTTTTGTATTATCAACAACATTATATTTTATATCATAAGCATATTTTTTCATCTTATATTTATATTCTATAGTAACTGTATGCTCTCCAATATTCATATACTCCAAAGGTTCGTCTTCTGTTAATATCTCTACATTATTATTTTTTATTAAATCATATAAATTGATCTCATCATATACATCAATATCTTCATTAGAAATATTAATTTCTGCTCCTTTTGGCATTTTATATTTATCATAAAATATAAACACTTTTGCTAATATTATTGCAATTACTACAATTATTCCTATTAATATTATTTTTTTCTTCATACACATTCCTTTATACAAAATCTATACATAAAATTATATATATTATTTGTTTGTTAATCAATAGTTTATTCATATATCACAGTTAAAAATACAAATTTGATATATAAAAAGGCAGGTAGTTACCTGCCTGTAATATTGCCTTATGAAAAAATACACTAATTATGGGTCAATTACTATAATTTTTCAATATGATGTTTTAATATACTATAAATTAATAAATCTTTCTAAAAAATTTTTAGTTTCTTCTTTTTGTGGATTATTAAATATTTCTTGTGGTGTTCCTTCTTCACAAATAACACCATCTTTCATATATATAACATGATTTGAAACATCTCTTGCAAAAGCCATTTCATGTGTAACTATTATCATTGTAAATCCTTCTTTTGCTAGTTCTTTTATTACATTTAAAACTTCACTTACCATCTGAGGATCTAAAGCAGAAGTAGGTTCATCAAATAACAATACATCTGGCTTCATTGCTAATGCTCGTGCTATTGCAACACGTTGTTTTTGTCCGCCAGATAATTGTCGTGGTTTAGCATTAATATATGGCAACATTCCTACTTTTTCTAAATAATATAAACTTTCTTTTTCTGCTTGTTTTTTATCTTCTTTTAATACCTTTGTCAATCCTATCATACAATTTTGTAATACATTCATATTATCAAATAAATTAAATCCTTGAAATACCATTCCTACTTTTGCTCTGTATGCTGGTATATCTTTTGAATCTAATACATTTTGATTTATATATAATATTTCTCCACTAGAAGGTTCTTCCAATAAATTTATACATCTTAAAAGTGTTGATTTTCCTGAGCCAGAAGACCCTATTATACAAGTTACATCTCCTTTTTTTACTGAAAAATTAATATCCTTTAAAACTTCATTTTTTCCAAATTGTTTTTTTAAATGTTTTATTTTGATTATTTTTTCACCCATTCTTTTGCCTCCTTTTCAGGATATTTTAACATTCCACTTGTATATGCTAAAGTGTCTGTTGTTAAAAGAGAATAATCTTCTGGTCCATTTAATTTATTTTCAAAAACTCTAAGTAATTTTGAGAAAAATACTGTCATAGTTAAATACATTATCATTGTGATTGTGTATGCTTCAAACACCGTGTAATATGCCCCTGACACCGTTTTTGTGACAAAGAATAATTCAACAACTCCTATTGATGAAAGTACACAAGTATCTTTTATATTAATAATTAAATTATTACCAATCTGTGGCATTATATTTCTTAAAGCTTGTGGCATTATAACATACAACATTGTTTGAAAATGTGTCATTCCAATTGCTTTTGCTCCTTCTATTTGACCTTCTGAAATAGATAGAATTCCACCTCTTACAGTTTCAGCCATATATGCACCTGTATTTATTGATACTATAAAATATGCTGCACTCCACATATCCATATGTAAATTAAATAATATAGCTGAACCATAAAATATAAACATTGCTTGTGCCATCATTGGTGTACCACGAAAAACTTCCACATAGATATTTAAAATTATTTTTACAAATTTTAATAATACTTTCTTAAAAATGTTATCTTTTTTATTTATTGGTATACTTTGAATAGTACCAACAAAAAATCCAATTAAACAACCTATAATTGTTCCTATTATTGCAATTATTAGAGTAGTTTTTGCTCCATTTAACATAGTGGATCCGTATTTTTGTAATATAAATATAATCCTTCCAAAGAAATCCTCTGGTAGTTTACCCATTAAAAATCCCCCTATCTTTTTATTATTCTGATAATGGTTGAACCTTTATTGCTTGATTCATCATATTTTCAAAATCTATAGCTGTATAATCTTTTAAAAAGTTATTTATTTTTTCTACCAATTCAGTATTTCCCTTTCTTACAGAGATCCCTATGTTAATTTCCTCTTCTGATACATTAAAATTTTCCTTTGTATCTGTAAAATTTAAAATCTTCATATTTGGATACACTTCTACAGCTGCCATTGCTGTTGGCATATCTGTTACTACTAAATCAACTGTTCTTGAATTTAAAGCTACAAGCATATTAGGTGCTGTATCCATTGCTGGTAGTATATTGGCATTATTTATTTGTGGTAAACATGTATCATACCAACAAGTATTAATTTGTGATGTACAAGTTGCCCCTTCTAAATCTGATATTCCTGTTGCTTGTGCATATATACTATCTGAATTTGTTAATGCTACAATTGATGCATAATAATATGGTTCTGAAAAGTCAACTGTCTGTAATCTTTCTGATGTAATAGATTGACCTGCTATAACACAATCTATTGTATTAGATTGAAGTGCTAATGGTAAGCTATCCCAATCAATTTGATAAATTTCTAAATCTAAATCAAGTGATTCTGCTAATTTTTTAGCCATTATTACATCATATCCATATGCATAGCTATCACTCCCTTTAATAGGAACTGCTCCATTAGATGTGTCTGCTTGTGACCAGTTGTATGGTGCATATGCACATTCCATTCCTACACGTAAAACTCCTCTTTCATTTTTTTCTCCTTCGTTTGAATTGTTAAAATAAAGTACTCCTATTATTGCAATTACTATTATTGCAATAATTCCAATAATTACTTTTTTGTTCATATAAATACCTCCTTTTTTTATATCTTGTCATTTAAGGAAGCTATATAATCAAAAAGACCATGTATGGGAACATACATGGCCAAATATTCAATAAAATTTATTATAATAAGATATCTTATTATTTACATATTTATCGTATATTAGATAGCGCTCCACATAAGTGACAGTCCATTACATATTTTGCAATGTCCCAGCAGTATTTACTTAGGCTTTAAATACCACTTCGGCGATATTTCCTTTCAAATATTTAAAGAGCCTAATTCTAAAATATATTTTACTCTTAAATATCGCGACCTCTATCATCATTTTCATGACAAAATATTTAATTGTTAATATGGTAACATGATTTTTTTTAAATGTCAACATTTATTTTATTCTCTATTAGACTTACTGCATTTTTTCTAGTAAAATAATTAAAGTATTCTAGTTAAAATTTCTATTATTTTTTCATAATCTTTATTTATTCTTAATCTTGCATAAGTACTATCTAAATTTATAAAATAGCTACAATTTTCAGCTATAATTCCATCTTCCATAAGTTTTTGGGTTAAATTTTCATACTTATCTGATCTGATAGTAAAAATCGGTATATCCATACTTGTGTATACATAGTTTTCTTTTTTTATCGCTTTACATATTCTCTCTTTTGCTTCAACTATCATAGGTTTAGTATATTCTATCTTGTTATCGTTTTGTAAAGCCTTAATAAATATACTTGCAGATAAATCTGAAAATGGAAATGGCATTGCAATTTCATTATATACTTTTATTAATTCTTTATCAGCAAACATATAACCTACTCTATGATTTGGTAATCCATAAAACTTTGATGCACTTCTTATAACTACAATATTATTATATTTATTTACTAATGTTATTGCTGAATTACCTTTAGGCATATAATCTCCATATGCTTCATCTATTAAAACAATAATATTATTTTCTTTTGCTTTAGCTACAATTTTCTCAATATTTTTAATATCTATAACTTGACCAGTAGGATTATTAGGATTTTCTATTGATATTACATCATAACTACTATCTATCATTTTGATAAAATCTTCTGTTATAAATTTATAGTTATTCTTTTTTTCCAATGTATAATACTCATATATTCCTTTTTGTAATTCAACTTCTGATATAAATCTTGGAAATTGTGGTGCACATCCTAGTACCTTTTTACCATCTCTCATTAAGAATTGTCCAAGATTTCTTATTGTTCCCATTGTTCCTGCTCCAAAAGCTATATTATCTTTGTCTACACCTTCACATAACACATCTTTATAAAATTTAAGTAACTCTTTTTTTAATAATTCATACTGCACAGATGGATATTTATTTATCTCACATATACTTTCTGTTAAATACTTAGTTATTAAATCCTCTTCAATAAATGGATTAGTTCCTAATGAACAATCTATAATATCTTTTCTTAAACTATTACTTAATCCCTCTTCATCCATATAATCTCTTACTTTAAATTCTTTATAATATTTATCTATCATTAAATTCATCTCCTTTTAAAATTACCCTTAATTCTTTACTTTTGCCTATTTTGATTTAAATTTTTATATTCTTCAATAAACTCTATAATACTTTTATAACTATCTGCTTGTGCTACATCATCTAATATGCTTTCTACTGCTTTTTGAACTGGAGTTTGATATTCACTATGCTCCCCTTGTGACACTTTTACCGCTTCCATTATCAATTTTGGATTTTTAATAACATCTTTTAAATATAACTCTCCTTCAGAAAGTGGTGAATATGGTGGTACATTTATATTAGCAATATATTGAACTGTATCTTTTGGTGTAAAATAAGAAATTGTTTTAACTTCTTCTGCTAATAATTTTCTAGCTCTATAAAACTTCTCTTCTGGTTTTGCACCAATAGATATAATAGTATCATATTCTTTTGGCTCACTTTCTCCAAAAAAGTTAGACATTTTTGCAACTTCTGAATCTATGTATCCATCATGCACAAAACTATGTATTGCTGCATATTTTATAGAATTTTCTGCTTTTTTTCTTCTTTCTCCCATTTCTAATAAACCTGTTTTTAAATCTGATTCAAATCCTAATTTTTTTTCTAATGTTTCATACATTTGTCTATATTCTGGTGTTCCTATTATACCAGTTGAAAATGTTAAATCTGTATAAAAATTTACCTTATCTTTTAATCTTGGATGATATTCTTCAATATATTTTTGTGCAATTTTTATAAATTCTGCTGATTCTACATTTGCTATTTCTGGATCAAGTGCATTTGTTACTATCCCTGCACCATTCATGAAAAAGTATTCTATATTTGGAATATCATTGCTTCCACTTTCTAATAATTCCTCACACATATTTAATGCTGGTAATAAATATACAAATGCTCTAAATGGCATTTTTTCTGTTCCTCCAAAAACTGTTCTTATTACAGTTTCATTTAAAGCATCTGGTTTTCTTTCTAATTTACTACATATTCCAGAAATATTTTCTACTCCTTTAGAATCTATTGTTTTAAATAATTTTCTATATTCTGGATTTGTTGTTGTTGAACATAAAAATACATCTAAAGCTCTTTTTATATCTGATGTACATCTATCCATAGATGTACATATCTTTTCTCTTAATTCTTTTGATTTTAAATTTCCATCTACATCAAATAAGTCTAATCTTGATTGTTTTAATGCACTATCTATTCTCCCGCATTCTTTTTTTGTTAATTTATTTTCATTCATTTTTGTACCTCCAAATTTATTATATTTTTAAATTAATTGCATACACCAATTTTTCTCTGTTTTTCTCATATAATACTTTTTTTCCATACAAAAAACTCCTATCCTTAAAATATTTAAGGACAGGAGTACAATTCCTGCGGTGCCACCTTATTTGACAATATTGCCCACTCATTTCTTCATATACCATCATATATGTCTACTTTTTACGAGTTAGAATCTCGTCAACGCCTACTTTATACATTTCGGGTTGCCCTCATTAGTCCATTCAGTAAAACTTCCAATGTAATATTTCCACCAACAATTACTCTCTATTTTCTTCAATTATACTTACTACTCTAAATCAACGGTTTATTCTTATTTAATTTTTATATATTTTAACACATATTTTTTTAATGTGCAAGTTTTATAAGAAGTTTGAAAATATAATCCTTTTTTATTTATAATTTTTTAACTATACATCAGTATTTTTTATCAATTCTATAAATATTCTTTTCCTATTTCTTTAATAAGATTATCAAAATAATTTATTTCTTCACGCGCATAATTACTTTCCAATTTCTCGAATATACTTTCAAAACTTTTTCCCTCATTACTATCTTTTTTTTCTAAATCAATCTTTTTTTCAATGATATTATCAAATTTTTCTTCGCTTTCATTTAAAAGTTCCATTAAAGTTTCAAATTCATCAATATTTAATATCCAATTCAAATATATCTCATCATCAAATTCCATTATTTCTCTTATAATATCTTGTGCATTTTCAGTCATATGGATTGTTTCATATGTTAAACATATTCTTATAATTTTTTTTTCATTATCTTTAGTTTCAAAAGAATTTAATTGCTTAAAAGCTTTTTTTATATTTTCAAAATATTTTTCAATAGCATCATATCTATTCGCACTTGTTGTTACTCTAGCATCTATAGGAAATAAAGTAGCTTTTTGTTCAACTAAAATTGTATATTTTTTCGTTTCTATTTTCCAATCTGGTACTTTGCTCTTACCATCTTCTTCTAACTTTTCTGCATTAATATTATAAAATTCAAACACTTCTTTTAAATAGATTTCAAAACATTCTCCAAAGTAACTTGTAAAATCGCGATTTTCATTCTCTTTATAATAATTTCTTATTATCCAATATTGTATATCTGGAAAAGAAATCATAAATGATCCTTTATTAGTTAAAATATATTTTTCATTTTTATCAGTTTTTACAATTGGATAAAATTTCAATGAATTCCAATTATCACAGTCTCTAAAATATGAATATTTTTTACTATAATATTCTATCGCCATTAGACATTCTTTTTGCGTAATCCCTATCTTTTCAATATCTTCTTTAATCATATCATATATATCTAATATTTTATTCTTTTTTGTAGATATTATAAGTAAAATAATAATAAAATATATTTTTATAAATTTAAGCATTTCTATGCCAGTAATTTCCTTAAACTTTTCATCAAAATTAATATATACTTTTGTACTTTGAATATAATCTTCATTTTGATTTATATCTATTAAAATTTTATACATTCTGTTAAATCTACTTATTATTCTATTTTGCTGGTAATCAAATTGTACATTGGTTAAACATTGCATATGTTCAAGAATTTTTATTTTATCCATATTTTTAATATTTTCCATACAACTATCATACTTTTTATTTTCGTTCAATAACTTATAAAAGTCATTCATATTGATTTCAGAATTCATGTATCTATAATCATTACTATATTTTATAGAATAATAACATAATTGTGTTAACTCCCATTGAGAATATAGTATATTCTTTTCAAATACAATACCTTGTTGATTTAAATCTATTTCCATAGATTTATTAGAGATATATTCTAGCAATTTATCTGTTGGATATTTTCGTAAAATACTTTTAAATTTTTCTTCTGCTTTTTTTAATTCATTCATATATCCTCTACTCCTCTATAATTTTGTATCCTTCTTTAGTTAATTTAATTACTTTATCTCCTTCAAAAGCACAAATTGAATCTGCTCCATATTCTTCTACCCATCCTCTAGTAATAATACTTTTCCATTTTCCTGAATTATATCCTCCTCCATTATCATTATCATATAACCATTTTGGTGCGTTAAAAAAGCATAATTTAGGTGAAATTGCATCATATACTTCTTTTTTTACACCATTTTGTCCGTGATGTGCCATTTGTACTGCATAACTTTTTAATTTTTCTGGTTCTTCTAATAATTCTTTGCTTGTATAATTAAATCCATCTCCTAAAAATATCATACTTTTATCTACATCAACTGCTGTCATTTTAAAAACCATACTACTATCATTTCCATTGTCTGATTTTGTTACTTCTGGATTTGCAATTCTTATTATTTCACATTTAATATTATCCATATTTATAATTTGATTTTTCTTACATGATACTTTATTAATAATTTTAGAACTTTCTAAAGTTTCATACATTAACTTTTCTGATTCGTATCCTCTTTTATCATATTCTTCATACCACTTTAATTCATTAAAAGAATAATATAAATTTTCAACTTCTATATTACAATTTTCTCTTCCTAATAACTCACATAGTGCACCAACATGATCACTATGTGGGTGAGTAATATACCAATAATCTACTTTTCCATTCCCATATTTCATTATGTATCCTAATAAAAAATCTGCATCTCCTATTTCTCCTCCATCAACAACAATAAGTTTATTATTTTTTGTTCTTATTAAATATGAATTTGAATTACGATCTCCATTTTCTGGAATAGCAACTCCTGCAACTAAAGTAATTCTCATTCCACTTTCTTCGTCTATTATTTCTTCATTATATTTAGTATGTACTTTCATAAAAACAATCATAGTAATTGCTATAGCAATTACTAAAAATATTAATATTTTTACTGTCTTTTTCATTTTTTCTCCTATAAACTATTACTTAAATATCTATATAAATTGCTATAAAATATAAAAATTTTATTATACTATTATCATATAATTTTATAACTATATTACTCAATATTTGTTTCACTAATATATTACCACAATATTAGCCTAATTTCTATAATTAATAACCAATTATAATAAGTATTTATATTTTTAAATTTGATATAATTTTACTCACTATATCTGTTTATATTTTCTAAATTTATGATATAATACTTTTAAATTAAAGGAGGATTTATTATGGATTTTTTAGAATTAGCTAAAAAAAGATATTCTTGTAGAAGCTTTGAAAACAAAGCTGTTGAGCAAGAAAAAATAGATAAAATTTTAGAAGCTGGAAGAATTGCTCCAACTGCTTGTAATTTTCAACCTCAAAGAATACTTGTTTTAACAGATGAAGCAGAACTTTCAAAATTAAGTGAATGCACTAGATTTGGTTGGGGTGCACCAGTTATAATGATTATATGCTATGATAAAAATATTTCTTGGAAAAATAAATATGATGGTCATGATGAAGGTCGTGTTGATGCAAGTATTATTACAACACATATGATGCTTGAAATAGAAGATTTAGGTTTAGGTACAACTTGGATTGGTGCCTTCAATCCTGCAAAAGTTCGTGAAGTTTATAATATTCCTGAAAACTATGAAATTGTTTCAATTTTACCTATAGGATATCCTGCTGATGATGCCACTCCAAGTGCTATGCATGAAACAAGAGAACCTATTGAAAAAACTGTATTTTATAATAAATTTTAAAAATTAAGCTTCATTAAATCTTCAATATTAAATTTTACTAATATAAAATTACTCCTAATTGTTAAATTATTATCTAACAATTAGGAGTCTTCTATACTTAATTAAAATGAATTCTTTATATTATCTACTTGAATATTCTATATCTTCATCTTCTATTTGACTAAATATTTTTTTAGAATTGTTATATTTTTCATCTTGCCCTATAGTTATTGATCTTCCATATTTAGAATCTACACTTCTTATAATTCCTATTCCTGCTTGTGTATATTCTAAATCTCCTTCATTTTTTACTATATTTACCTTAAGAGTTCCATCTCCACTATATCTAATACTTGATACAGATTCTCTACTTCCAAGCATTTGAGTATCATTTGTTCCCATAATTTCATCTTTTATAATTGATACTATGATATTTTTTCCCATTTCTTTTTTATTATTTGCTTCATAATATACACTAAGTTTATCAAAAATATCTTGATAGTCTTTCATTAATTCGGCATTTTCTCTATAATTATCTCCAAGTTCTCCTGTTCGATATAAAGCATTTTCTATATCATCAAAAAAATCATATGTTTCTTTTGTTGCTTCTTCAAGCGTTTTTCCTGATTTTTCAACTATATTGTTTGCTACTAATTCTTTTAAATTTGAAGAATAATAGCCTTCATTTACTAATTCTATTCCAAAAGTTTCCATTAATAATCCAACCATTAATTGTTCTTGAGAATATACATTATCATTTATATCTAAATTTGTATATCCTTCATTTAATAATGTTGCTTCATAAACATCAAAATTTCCATTAAAATGCTTTAGTTCATGATCAATAGTTCCATTTCCCGGTTCAAAATGATCTGTTGTATATATTGTTAATTCATCTGCTCCAATTATTGCAACACCAGCTGCTTTTTTATTTGGAGTATAATCAACATCTATATCTTCTCCATCTGGTTTATAATCATAATTCATTTTTAATCTTGAATATGTATTTACAAGTTGCTCTGTTTGTAAATAATTACTGTTTTGTATCCAATCTGGCAAAAATTTTTCCTCTATATATGCTTTTTCTTCATAAGACAATGTTTGATTTGAGTTAAGTGCTGATAAAATTTGCTGTACATTTTCTGGTATGGAGTCCCTTTCAATTTCTTCTGTATCTGTTTCTAATTCTTGTTCTATATTTCCATCTACATATATTATTTCATCTTTATCTCCATCATAATAAAATGATATATCATTCATTTCTCCATATATTATAGATGCCGAATCAAGTTCTGCTGCTATTTCCCAATTATCTAATCCAAGTTCTAAAAGTTGTTTTTGTATTTCTATATATTTTTCTGATATTTTAGTGTCTGCTGTTTTAAACTCTACATCTTTTACATCTTCTTTTGATGTAAGTATATTTGGTAAAACAGATTTAGAAAGTACTTGATATCCTCCTGTTCCAAGTGTTATAGTAGCTGCTACTCCCAAAATACAAACTGCTATTTTTACTGGTAACTTCGATTTTCTGTGATAGTTCATATTATTCATATTATATCCACTGCTACTATATTTGCTGTAATCCCAATTATCCTTACTCATTTTAGTTATTTTTGAACGTCTGCTCATTAATACTTTGGGAGAATTATAATAATCATATAATTCTTTTATACTGTCATATGAACATACTATTTCATTCTCATTTATTATTTTAGAAAAGTAACTTTTTTGATTATATTTATTGATATATCTGTAATAATATTCATCATTATAATTTATAATTTCTCTTTTTATATATTTTTTATTAAGACTTTCAACAATTTTATTAAGAAAATCTATTTCTTCTTCTTTTTTTACTACATATGCCTTTTCATTCTTTTTTATTGAATATGCATATGAATTATTTGTTTCTTCATCTAAATATATACAATAATGTTTATCTAATACATCTACATCAAATAATACTTTTTTCATTTTTGTATTTCCTTTCAAATCTCTTTAGTTCATGTATTTTTAAAATTCACAATTTTTTGGTGTTCTAGGAAATGGTATTACATCACGTATATTCTGCATACCTGTTATATACATCATAAGTCTTTCAAAACCAAGTCCAAATCCACTATGTGGTACACTTCCATATCTTCTTAAATCTAAATACCACCAATAATCTTTTTCATCCATATTTAAATCTTTAATCTTGTTTTGTAAGATTTCTAAACTATCTTCTCTTTGGCTTCCACCAATTATTTCACCTATTCCTGGTGCTAAAAGATCACTTGCTGCTACTGTTTTTCCATCTGGGTTTAATTTCATATAAAATGCTTTTATTTCTGCTGGATAATCTGTAACAAATACTGGTTTTTTAAATATTTCTTCACTTAAATACCTTTCATGTTCTGTTTGTAAGTCTGTTCCCCAACATACTTTATATTCAAATTTATCGTTATGTTTTTCAAGTTCTTTTACAGCATCTGTATAGCTAATTCTTCCAAACTCAGAATTTACCACGTTATTAAGTCTTTCAAGTAATGTTTTATCTATAAAATTATTGAAAAATTCCATTTCTTCTGGACAATTTTCTAATACATAATTTATTACATATTTTAGCATATTCTCTGCTAAATCCATATCATCTTTTAAATCTGCAAAACAAATTTCTGGTTCTATCATCCAAAATTCTGCTGCGTGTTTTACTGTATTTGAATTCTCAGCTCTAAATGTTGGTCCAAATGTATATACATTTCTAAAAGCAAATGCATATGTTTCAACATTAAGCTGACCACTAACTGTAAGATGAGCTGGTTTTCCAAAAAAGTCTTTGGTAAAATCAACTGTTCCATCTTCTAATTTATCCACATTTTGTAAATCAAATGTGTTTAAATTAAACATTTCTCCTGCACCTTCTGCATCACTTCCTGTAATTATTGGTGTATGAACATACACAAAATTATTTTCTTGAAAGAATTTGTGTATTGCATATGATGCTACTGAACGTACTCTAAATACCGCATTAAATGTATTTGTTCTTGGACGTAAATGTGCTATTGTTCTTAAGTATTCCATTGTATGTCTTTTCTTTTGTAATGGATATTCTGGAGAAGAAATTGCTATTACTTTTATTTCTTTTGCTTTTACTTCAAAAGGTTGTTTTGCGTTTTCAGTTTTAACTAAATCACCAATAACTGTTATTGATGTACTTAAAGTTAATTTACATATTTCATCAAAATTTGATAATGAATTATCAAAAACAATTTGTAAATTTTTAAAGAACGATCCATCATTAACTTCAATAAAACCAAATGTTTTTGAGTCTCTAACTGTTTTTATCCAACCTGATACTTCTATCTCTTTTCCAAAATATTTTTCACTATTTCTGTATAATTCTTTTATCACTACACTATCCATAAACTATCCTCCGACATTAATCTTTCAATATTATATAGAAATGTTGCAAAAACTTCAATATTATTTGAATATTATTTTTCCTGTTTCATCAATTTCTTCAAATCCTATTTTTTTATAAACTGACATTGCAGATTCATTTTCTACATCAACATGTAAAACAACAAATTCATTATCTTTTAAAATTTCTTTACAAACATGAGAAACACACTTTTTAGCATATCCTTTTCCTCTATGCTCTTTTGGTGTAATTACTGCTCCTATTGCGCCACCGTTTACATGTTTTCTAACATGTACTGCTTGAGTATATATTTCATTTTCTTTATCATTTGTTAATAAGTATATTCCCTTTTTTAAGTATATTTTTGCTACTTTTAAAGCCTCTTCATCAGAACATTCCTCTTCTTCATATATATCCGTATAAATTTCTTTTACTAAAGGGATTAAATGTTCTGGATTATCTTTCTCATCAACTAATTTTACTAATTTTTCATTTTCTCCTAAAGGATACTCTGTTTTTACCTCTTTTAGTTTTAATGTATATGAATAGTAAGAATAAAATACTTCTGCATTTGTTTTACTAATATACGTATCTGCTATTTTTTGCAAATATTTTTTTTCTGCTAATATTTCTGCTAATCTTATGTCTAAATTAACAATATTATCTACTAAAAAATCTATTGTTTCATTAGTCATCTCTCCAGTTGGAGAATATAAGGCTAATCCATATTTATCATCATCAACTATAAATATTGCTTTTACCTCACCTGCTTCTTCAATCCTGCCAAGTAACCAATTATTAACTTTTTCTGATTCATGCTCAAAAACTATTCCTATAATTATATCGTTTTTTGCTTCTTCTTTTACTAAAATATCTAAATTCTCTTCTAAAAATTTTTCTTTTGTTTCATACTTTTTAAATTCCATCTTTTCTACATAATAAAAACAAAAACTCTCTTTTGTAATAATCTTTTGTATGTCAAGCTTTATTTGTTTAAAATATTATAACTCCTTTTTCTTTTTTTATTATCATATACTATTTTTAATAAATAGTAAAATGTTTTTTCAAAAAAAATCAAGATTCTGTAATCAGCTCAAACTGTTACAAAATCTTGATATTGCTTTAATTTTCCAAACCGAAGCTTATACCTATCGCATTATTTACTTGATCCATAACACTAGAGTCATTTATATGACCTATTTTTTCTTTAAGTCTACTTTTATCTATTGTTCTAATCTGCTCTGTTAAAACAACAGAATCAGCTTTTAAACCATTATCTTCTGATCCTATGTCTATATGCGTAGGCAATTTATTTTTACCTGTCTGTGATGTGATTGCGGCTGCTATAACGGTTGGACTATATTTATTTCCAGTATCATTCTGTATAATTAAGACTGGTCTAATTCCCCCTTGTTCAGAACCAATAACTGGACTTAAATCTGCATAAAACATATCTCCTCTTTTTATTACCATAAGTTTCTCTCCTATTAATTTACATATAGAATAGAATTGTTGAAATATTAAAATTATTTAATTTTTATATCATTATATATTATGCTGATACATGTCTTTTTGGTATTGTCTTTAATTATTAATTCTTTTGGGATCCCTGTTTGCTTATCTACATATAATTCTTTATATTTTATATATGTACTATGATTATTATTAAGTTTACTAGAAAAAACTATATAATCATTTTCTTCATAGTTTTTAGACTCATTATTTTTATAATCATTAATAAAAACATTAAGAAACAATGAATTGTTAAGTATTAATTCATAATTATCATATGTTTTTTCCATGTTTAGTCTTGCATTTGATATCTTTAATTTTCCATCTCCTAGTTCAATACTTAGTCCTTTTACATTATCTGGACTATTAATAGTACATTTACTATATTCATTATCAACAATTTGATACATATTATAATAATTTTCGTTTTTATTGCTAATAACTTTCACTGTTATATCTGCTTCATAAGAGCTCAAATCATTTAAAATATTATCAACAATTTCCTCTTGACTTCTACTAATGATATTATTACCCAAAAGAAAAAAATTATAATAAAAAATACTAAAAATAATAATACAAATAAAAACAAAAATAAACATAATTTTTTTAAATTTCATAAAAACCTCTTTTCAATAGATTTATATAAAAGTATCTATACCTTTTAATTGAACTTTAATTATTAAATCTTAGATTATATATTTTTAATAAATATCTGATGCGTAGTTTTTTACTAACAGTTAAATGTAAGTGATTACTGTTAGTTAATACATAACTAAGAGGCTTACGAAGTTATTATATAAAAAAATCAATTTATGATTTTTTATATAGTCGACTAACAAATGAGTTATTTATTGAAAATATATAATTAAAATAGCAATAGTTTAAATTTAAAATAAAAAAGAATAGTAAAAACCTATTCTTCTAAACTATATTATTTTTATTTTTAAATATTCATGAATTTTTAAATTCCAAAATATTGTTTTAAAATATTTTTAAACTCATCTTCTGTTTCAACTGAGTTTATTTTATCACGAATTACAGTAGCATTTTGCATACCTTTCACATACCAAGATATATGTTTTCTTATTTCTCTAGTAGCTGTATATTCTCCCTTTTCTTTTAATAATAATTCAAAATGTTCTAAAATAACATTATATTTTTCTAAATTTGAAACCTCTTTCATCTTCTCATTATTTTTTAGATAATACTCTACTTGTTTAAATATCCATGGATTTCCAAGTGCACCTCTTCCTATCATTATCCCATCACAGCCTGTTTGTTCAAAAATTCTTACAGCATCTTCTTCTGTTTTTATATCTCCATTTCCTATAACTGGAATTTTGACTGCGCTTTTTACATCTTTTATTATGTTCCAATCCGCTATTCCAGAATAAAATTCATCTCTCGTTCTTCCATGAACTACTATAGCATCTGCTCCAGCTTCTTCAATAATTTTCGCCGCCTCTACTGCAACAATATTATCATTATCCCATCCTTTTCTTATTTTTACCGTTACTGGTTTACTAGAGTTTTCTATCACACTTTTTACTATTTTATAAACAAGTTCTAAATCTAATAATAATTTACTGCCATCTCCATTTTTTACAACTTTTGGAGCAGGACATCCCATATTTATATCTAAAATATCAGTATAATCACACATAAATTTGGACGCTTCTCCCATAACTTCTGGATCACTTCCAAAAATTTGCATTGATATTGGTCTTTTTTCATTATTAGATTTTATCATTTTTAAAGTTTTCTCATCTTTATAACATATTGCTTTTGCACTTACCATCTCATTACAAACTAATCCAGGATTACCATACTTTTTACAAATCATTCTATATGGTAAATCTGTAACTCCAGCCATAGGAGCTAATATTATATTATTTTCTAATTCTACATTTCCTATTTTTAATTTTTTTAAGTACATTATATTCATCCTTTATATAAAATATGGAATTAAATATAAATATTTAATTCCATCAATAATCTATTCCACAAAAATTGCTTTTTGTCTTCTACTACTAATATTTAATAAAAGCCCTATACAAATAAAATTAGTAACTAGCGAACTTCCTCCATAACTTACAAATGGTAATGGTACACCTGTTATTGGTAACAATCCTATCGTCATTCCTATATTTTCTGTCATATGGAAAAAGAAAATTCCTGCTATTCCTATCGCAATATATGACCCTACATTATCTTTTGCAGTTTTAGCTATATAAATCGATTTCGTAACTAATACTATATATAAAATCGTAATAGTTCCTGTTGCTACAAATCCCATCTCTTCACCAATAACTGAAAATATAAAGTCTGTTGTTTTTGGATGTAAAAATCCAAGTTGAGTTTGGTTGCCTTTAAATAATCCCATTCCAAAAGCTTCTCCAGCACCTACAGCAAGTTTTGATTGTTCTAGGTTATAACCTTCATTTCTTTTATCTGCTTCTGTTGGATTTAAGAATACATTTATTCTTTTTAAGGCATGATCTGGTAAATTAGCATAAACAATTGGTGCTGCTATTACAATTATTGCTACTGCAACAATAATATATTTTTTGTCTATTCCTGCTGAGAATAATATGAATAATATTGCTGTTATATAAGCTATTGCTGTACCATAATCTGGTTCTTTTATTATTAGTAAAACTGGAATAATTGCAAAAATTAAATATGTTACTAATTTCCAAATTTTATTTATTTCATGTCTTCCTCTTATTTGTAATTTATTCATTATAAAAGCTAAAAATAATATTGTTATAATTTTACCTATTTCAGATGGCTGAAATCTTAAACTTTCTGTTATTTTAAACCAACTTCTAGCACCACTTATAGGAGTAGTAAATAAAACTCCAATTAGTAGTCCTATTACTATTATATATGCTAACGTAGAAAATCTAACAATTACATTATAATCAATTAATGATGCTAGTATTAAAAATGGTATGCTTATTATAATCCATTGAACTTGTTTTTTAAATTCCTCATATTCTGTACTTTGTGTTGCTGAAAACAAGGCTACTAATCCTATAATTGTTAAAATAGCACTTACAATAAGAATCGTCCATTCTGTATTCTTAAGTAATTTTTTTCCCATTTATTATATACTCCTAATTTCTTCTATTTCGTTTATCTTTTGATTTTTTACGGTTTTTTTTTCCACCTTTATTAATATTATTATTGTTATTATTCTCTTCAGCCATTTCTGTATTTTTATCTTCTTCTTCTTCTGCTGCTTTTAATAAATCATCAAAAGTTACATCGTCATCATCATCTTCGTCCACTTCTTCAAATAATTCAACTGCTTCTTCACTTTCTTCTGATTCATTATCACTATTTATTTCTTTATTGTTATCGTTACTTTCTTCTATTTCTTCTTTTATTTCTATTTCTTCTTTTACTTCTGTTTCTGATTCACTATTTTCTATTTCTTCTTGATTTAAATTTTCACTCACTTTTGTTTCTTCATAACTTTCAGATAACTCTATAACTTCTGGTGTTTCTATTTGTTCTTCATTTTTTTCTTCTGTTTGATCTGGTACTAAAATTCCCATTTCCTTGTTAAAATCAACACCTTCAAAGTCTTTTATTTTTTCTGCCATCATATCATTTTTTATATTAACAATTGGTATGTTAGCATATAAAGCAGGAGCTCCATTTGTTCCATCTTCGTTTGATTGATTTGTAAGCCTTACATCTATGGCTGCTTCATCAACTACAATATATTTTTTTATTACATCTATTATTTCTTGTTTCATAAGCTCTAAAAAATCTGCTGATACATTAGCTCTATCTTGCATTAAAACTAAATGTAATCTCTCTTTTGCAGCATCCTTTGAACCTAATTCTTTTTGTTGTTCTGTTTTTACTATTCTCTTGAAAAAATGTCCTATATTTTCAAACATTATTTATCCTTACCTCCAACTTTTTTTATCTATGCTTTTCCAAATAAGCTTTTTAGTTTTGCGAAAAATCCTGTTTCTTTTCCTGGTACTGTAACTTCAATATTTTCTCCTAATAATCTTCTTGATATTTCTAAATACGCTTTTCCTGAAGGTGCTCTTTTATTAGAAATAACTGGTTCTCCTTTATTAGTTTGAGTTATAATATTTTCATCATCTGGTACAACTCCAATTAAGTCTATTGCTAATAAATCTACAATATCGTTTACATCCATCATTTCGCCTTTTTTTACCATACTTGGTCTTAATCTGTTAACAATCAATTCTGGATTTTTTATTTCAGAAGCTTCTAATAATCCTATTATCCTATCAGCATCTCTTATTGAAGATATTTCAGCTGTTGTAACTACTAAAGCTCTATCTGCTCCAGCAATAGCATTTTTAAAACCTTGCTCAATTCCTGCTGGGCAATCAATAATTACATAATCGAAATCTGCTCTTAATTTTTGTATTAAATCTTTCATTTGTTCTTCATTAATAGCAGTTTTATCTTTAGTTTGTGCTGCTGGAAGTAAAAAAAGCTCTTTAAATCTTTTGTCTTTTATTAGAGCTTGTCTTAATTTGCATTTTTCTTCTATAACATCTACTAAATCGTATACTATTCTATTTTCTAAACCTAAAACAACATCCAAATTTCTAAGTCCAATATCTGTATCAACTAATGCTACTTTTTTTCCTGCTAATGCTAGTGCTGAACCTAAGTTAGCTGTTGTTGTTGTTTTACCAACTCCTCCTTTTCCAGATGTAATAACGATAACTTCTCCCACTTAAATTTCCTCCTTTAAAACTACGAACTTAATTATCATTTTTTGAACATATATATCTTATATTTTTTTTCATTAAAAGTCAATCAATATTGATACATTTTTGTAATATTTTTGTAATAAAAATACGAAAGTGAGATTTAATCGTAATTTTTTAAAAAAGTTTTTTATTTAACAGAAGCGTACACTATTAAAATTTATAAACAAGTTCATATAATATAAAAAACATGTAACTTATCTAATTTTAAATTACATGCTTTTTAAAACTTATATTTGATTCCTTTGTATTTTTTTAGAAAAAAATTTGTTGAATTTTCTTTTGTATAAAGAACTTAAACTAATTTTGAATTAAATTTTTTACATGAAAATAATTGCAAGAAAATGCATGGAATTGTTTTGAAAGAACAATATAAGTATAACATTAAAATCTAAAATATGTTTAAAATGTGCTGAAAAATGGTGTTTTTCCATATATTAGTGGCTTTAAGAGGCGGATTATATTTAACTATAAAAAAGAAATTTAGCTTTTTATCAAGCTAAATTTCTTTTATATTATTACATATTTTAATTTTCTTTATTTGTAATTTCTTCTAAATCAAGAAGTTCTTGCCATCTTGAATCAACTTCTTTTTGGAATTCTTCTATCATCCACTCATTACCTGGTTTAAACATATGTTTAAATCTTTTTTGCGGTTTTAAAAATTCTTCTATTGGAAGTTTTTTAGCTGGTTTATAATTAATTTTATAAACTCCATCAATTACTTCATATAAAGGCCAATAACAAGTTTCAACTGCTAATTTATTTATTTGCATTAAATCTTCTGTATTATATCCCCAACCTCTTGGACAAGGAGCTAATACATTTAAGAAACATGGTCCTTCTGTATAAATTGCTTTTTCTGATTTTTCATATAAATCTTTAAAATTATTTAAAGCTATTGTTTGTGCTACATATGGAATATGATGTCCAGCCATAATTTTTGCTAAATCTTTACGTGATTGCATTTTACCTGGAACAACTGTACCTGCAGGTGATGTTGTTGTATCTGCAAATCTTGGTGTTGCTGAAGAACGTTGTATACCTGTATTCATATATGCCCCATTATCATAGCAAACATAAACCATGTCATGTCCTCTTTCCATTGCTCCTGATAAACTTTGAAGACCTATATCATAAGTTCCACCATCTCCACCAAATGCGATAAATTTTGTTGTTTTGTCTTCTGATAGTTTTCCTTGGCGTTTCATTGCTTTATATGCAGCTTCTGCACCGCTTAAAGTGGCTCCTGCACATTCAAAAGCTGTATGAATAAATGAATCAGTCCATGCTGTATATGGATAAATAAAAGTAGAAACTTCCATACATCCTGTAGCTCCTGCTACTACAACATGATCTTCTGGTTTTACTGCTCTTAAAATCATTCTAGCTACAGCTGGTGCACCACATCCTGCACACATTCTATGACCTGATGTAAATCTTGAAGGTCTATTTGTCATTACTTCTTTTGGATTATATGCCATAACTTAAATTTCCCCCCTTACACCTAAATATCTATAAGGATTATCAATGTTTCCACTTTTTGCTATTTCCTCTAAATCATTATATACTTTTTCTATATCTTTAACTGTAGTATCTCTACCACCTATTCCATAAACATAGTTTATAGTTGGAACATTTATTTTACTTACAAACATACCTGAAGTAACATCTTCATATAATGCTCCACCTGCACCATTTAAAGAATCTGCTTTGTCTAATACTGCAATAGCTTTTGCATTTTTTAAAGCTTTAGCTATTTCTTCTGATGGGAAAGGTCTAAACATTCTTATTTTTAATAATCCTGCTTTTACACCTTTGCTTCTTAAATCATCAATAGCAGCTTTAGTTGTACCTGCTGTTGAATTCATGCAAACTACTACAAGTTCTGCATCTTCCATTTTATATTCTTCAAAGAATTTATATTTACGTCCTGTTAATTCTTCAAATTCTTTAGATACTTCTGCAATTACTTTTTTTGCATTTCTCATAGCTTCTGCTTGTTGTACTTTATGTTCAAAAAGATAAGTTTGAACATCTAATGGACCAACTGCTATAGGTTCCTTATCATTTAATAGATAATGCTCTGGTTTATATTTTCCAACAAATTCTTTTGCTTTATCATCTTCTAATAATTCTATATTTTCAATAGAATGTGATGTGATAAATCCATCTTGACAAACCATTAAAGGCAATTGTACATCTTTATGTTCTGCAATTCTATGTGCCATCAATAAGTTATCATAAGCTTCTTGGTTATTTTCTGAAAATAACATTATCCATCCAGCATCTCTAACTCCCATTGCATCTGAATGATCATTGTGTATATTTAAAGGTCCTGAAACTGCTCTATTTACTAGAGACATAACAATAGGTAATCTTAAGCTTGAAGCTATATAAACCATTTCCCACATTAAAGATAATCCATTTGCAGAAGTAGCAGTCATAGCTCTAGCACCAGCTGATTCTGCTCCAATACAAGCACTCATAGCACTATGTTCACTTTCAACAGCAACAAATTCTGTATCAACTTGACCATTGCTTACAAAACTTGAAAAGTATTGTGGTATTTCTGTTGAAGGTGTGATAGGAAATGCTGCAACAACATCTGGATTTATTTGTTTCATAGCGATAGCCGCTGCTTCATTACCACTTAATCTTTCTCTAATTCCCATATTTTTTTCCTTTCCATTTTTATCAAATTTATTTCATTTCGATAGCTTTAAAAGGACATACTTTAGCACAAACGCCACATCCTTTACAACTATCATAATCAAAATCTTCTCTTTTTCCTTCTTTATTTACTGGAATTGAATCTTCTGGACAAACAGGAAAACAAAGTCCACATTGTTTGCAAAGTTCTGATTTAAAAATAGGAGTAACCGAACGCCAATCTCCAGTTTTAAATTCCTTTGCATTACCTGCATTATAAATATTTCCACCTATAGTAAGGTCTTGCCAAGGTGTTTTACTATTTAATACATCTTCTGTCATTATTTTAGCTCCTTTCTAAACTTTAGTCACTTCTTTTAAAGCCATTTCTAATGCTTTCATATTACCATCAATAACTTCTGGTTTTTTAGCAAATTTATGTTTGAAAGATCCTATCATATCTTCTAAAAATGCCTCTTCAGACATAATTCCACTAACCTTTACTACTGCTGCAAGCATAGGAGTATTTGGAAAATATTTTCCTAAAGTTTCCATTGAAACTTTTCTTGCATCAATCTTATATACACTTCCTGTATATCCTTTTAAAGATTTTTTTAATTCTTCTCCATCTTTAGTAGAATTAATAATTATTGCTCCTTCTGGTTTTAATCCAGCTGTTACATCAACAGAATCTAATAGTGTATCATCTACAACTACTACAAAATCTGGTTCATAAATATTTGAATGTACTGTAATAGGTGTATCACTAATTCTGTTATAAGCTGTGATAGGAGCACCCATTCTTTCTGGACCATATTCAGGAAATCCTTGAATATATTTTCCAGTGTTGAACGCTGCATCTGCTAGAAGTAGTGATGCTGTTTTTGCACCTTGACCACCTCTACCATGCCATCTGATTTCGATTAAATCACTCATTATAACCTCCTATTAAATTTTCTTATATAACACAAGGTAAAATTTAGTAAAGCTTTTATTTAATAGTAAAATCCTATTAAATAAATATTATATAAAATATGTTATATCCATTTTCTACTAAAATAAATTTAATCTATTTTAATATTTACAGTATATATTTTTTAAATTTTAAAGTCAATATATGTATGGTCAGTTTATTTATTATTTTAATTAATTATATTTTCTTTTTGAATATAAATAAATATAATTTTACTAACTTTAATTAATATATTCTTTTAATTACAAATTCTATACCATTTACATAATTTTGACTAATTTATAAAAATATGTTATAATAAATTGATATGTTTTTTTATCAATGTCCGTTAACAGCTAACTATTAGCTGTATAGTTACTACAATTTGATTTCATGCAAAAAGGAGGATTAAAATGGATTTAATACAGCAACAATATGAGAAAAAAATCCAAAATTACCAACAGATCTGCGAAGAATTTACAAAGCATATCAACTACATCCTATCAAAAGTAGGAAATATTGAACCAGCTTTGCAAAAACTACAATCAATGCTTCGGAAATTACAGGCCAGTCAATATTCTCATTGCTTCATAAGCATTTCATCAAGCTTGGATACTGACATAACCAATTTCTACAATGAAATGACTTCTGAAGATGAACTCTTTAAGATCCTAACACGTGGCAAAGAATCTATTCGGTGTAAATGCTTTCAGCAATTATCAAAGCCATTTGATAATTTTAAAGAGGATTATGAAGCTACTCAAAATCGTCTTAAGAACAACAGAATTTCAGATTTAAAAAAGTTATTAAGACATATGCAGGAATGCGGAGATGATTTTCCAGAAATAATTAACACGGATTTATTAAATGATTTTATCAATTCATAAAATCCAATGTTTTATAGTTACTACAATTTGATTTCATTGCAAGAAGGAGATTTTTTATGGAAGATTTAAGAAAGAGTTACACAAAAACAATCGAGCGGTATACTGCTATGATTGAGGAATTTTCAAAGCAATTGGATTTTATTTGCCAAAAACAATTTAGTGATTTGGATCTTCCTCTGATGCGGTTGCAGTTAATGCTCAGAAATTGGGAAAAAAATGAGAATGATGCTATGTTAAAGCAGGAATTTGAAAATATTGATGAAAATATCATCTCATTCCGCCAAGAGGCACTTTCAAAGTCGCAACTTATCATGAATTTAATGCACTTTCAAAATCAGACATTATTTGAAAAGCGTTTGGAATGTGACCAATTAAAGCGTGTACTGCAATTACGAGAGCTCTTGGAGACAATGCAGATAAACGAAGATCCTTGGCCGACAGTAATCAATACCGATCAGGTCAGTCAGTTTATTGAGAACTGTGCAGGTAGTCAGCTTATTGATGATTGTGCAGAGTAATTTTTCAAAATTTAATACGGATAAAAAACGAAAGTTCTCGGAAGCAATGCATTATCTGCTCCCGAGTTTTATATTTTATAAAATTTCTATATAATGCCTATTCATATTTTGGTTGAACTTTTTATAAATTTGTAGTAAAATACATTATGTAAATTGTTTATGAAAGGAAAATATTATGAATCTAGCTAACGAAACTCATTTTATTATGAACAAATATAATATAACTGCTAACAAAAATTTTGGTCAAAATTTTTTAATCAGTGAAAATGTTGTAGAAAATATTGTAATGTGTTCAGAAGTAAATAAAAATGATTTAATAATAGAAATTGGACCTGGTTTAGGTACTCTTACCTCCCTACTTTTAGAAAAGGCGGGAAAAGTAATTTGTATAGAACTAGATAAAAAAATGCTTGAAATTTTAAATGATAGATTTTCTTTATATAATAATTTTGAATTAATAAATGATGATATTTTAAAAGTTGATTTAAAATCGTTAATATTGAACAACTCACAATTTAAAAATGTAAAAGTTGTAGCAAACCTTCCTTATTACATTACTACTCCAATAATAATGAAACTTTTAGAAAATAAATTAGATTTAGAAAGTATTACTGTAATGGTTCAAAAGGAAGTTGCAGAAAGACTTGTAGAAACTCCTGGTAGTAAAAATACTGGAGCAATAACTTATAGTATAAATTATTATACTAATCCAGAATTAGTTTTAGAAGTTTCCAAAGATAGTTTTATTCCAAGTCCAAAAGTTGATTCTGCTGTTATAAAACTAAATATTCTAAAACAACCAAAAATACGAGTAAAAAATGAAGAATTATTTTTTAAAGTCATAAAATGTGCATTTATGCAAAAAAGAAAGACTTTAATAAATTCATTATCAAACTCAGGAATTTCAAATAAAGAAAACTTAGAAAATATTTTAAACGAATTAGAATTAGATTCTCGTATTCGTCCTGAACAACTAACTTTAGATCAATTTGGATATCTCTCAGATAAATTAAAAGTGTAAACGAAGATTAATCGTTTACACTTTTTTTATTTATTTATAAACTTCAAGCCAGTTATTTACTCTTACAATATCACCTACATCTATATCAATTCCTATTTTCATTATTTAAACTCATTTTACATTTTTGCTTTTATTTTCTCTAATGCTCTTGCTAGTTGATCTGGACAAGAAGTACCTCTTCCTCTACAATCAATTCCTTTTAATTTTCTTATTGCATCATCAATATTCATTCCTGCAACTAATATTGATACTCCTTGTGTATTTCCATCACATCCACCAGTAATTTTAACAGATTTTATTGTATTACCTTCAACATCTATATCCATTTCTCTTGAACAAACATCCTTTGGTTCGTATTTATATACCATATTTTCCTCCTTCTAAAAACTTACAATTTCATTATAAACCCTAACTATATATTGATCTGTCATCCCTGACATATAATCAACTATCGCTCTACTATAGTCTTTTATATTATTCAAATTATATACAATTTTATTCGAATATTTATTATCATCTCTATCTGCTGAATTAGAAAATTCTTCAAGCCAACTTGCAAATTCTTCTGCTAAAACTGGATAATATCTTTTCATTTTCTTTATATTTTTAATTGTAGCAGTTCCATTATATTCGTTTTTTAATGTATAAAATATTTCATTCATTAAAACAGTAAAATATCTAATAGTTGGTTGAATTTTGTCATTTCTATAAATTTTTTCATAATTGAATTTTCTTATTTTTTCCATTGTGTTATATGCTTCATCTGAAAATTTAAGTCCATCTTCTACTGTACTATTTTTGCATAAATCTCCTGTTAAATAACCTATTATACTTGAATTATTTATTCTAATATTTTCTATTGCTTTATCAAAATTATTTATATCTCTATCTGTTAGTAGTTTCATTTCTTTTGCATCTTCTAAATCTCTTCCTAAATACGAAATATTATCAGCAAGTTTTACAACACATCCTTCCCAAGTAAATGGCGCATATTGATTTGGTCTTGTAAACTTGTCCAAACTAATAAATTCATTTCTTGGCTTTTGACCAGAAATATCAGGATTTCCACAATGACCTATTATTCCATCTCTAACAGCATAAGTTAAATTTAAATTTCTTTTTATTCCTGCAACATCTTTTAAAAGTTCTAAATCATCTACATAATGTACACCATTTCTTCCATGGCAAAACTTTTCTCCATATTCTCTCTCAGCAATAGTAGATAATATTCTTTCTCCTTGATGTCCAAAAGGACTATGACCTATATCATGTGTAACTGCAATAGCTTTTGTAAGTTCAGTGTTTAATCCTAAATAATTTGCTATTGTATTACTTATTGATTCAACTAAATTTACATGTTCAATTCTAGTACATATATGATCATTTTTAGGAGCAAAAAATACTTGTGTTTTATGTTTTAATCTTCTATATGCATTACAATTTATTACTCTTGTATAATCTCTATCAAATTCGCTACGCATTGGAGCATCACCATAAATAGGATCATATAATTTTTCTATTCTTGATATTGATTTTTCCCACTTTTCATTTCCTTCAATCATTGCTTCATTTGCGAATTTTTTTATCATTTGTTTCTCACCTATTTCTATTAATTTTTTACATTTCTTCTAATAAAGCTTCTAAATCTTCTTTTGAAAAATGATATTTCTCATTGCAAAAATGGCAAATTATATCAGCTTTTCCATCTTCTTTTATTATCTTTGTTATCTCTTTTTTTCCTATTGAAATAAGACTTTTTTCAAGTTTTTCTCTACTACAATCACATTCATATATCATATCTAGCTCTTGTGCTAAAATCATTACATCTTCATCACCAGTAATAGTTTGTGCAACATTCTCTAAGCTTCTTCCTTCTGAAATCATTTGACTAATACTTGGTGCATTTTCTAAAGCTTTCTCTACTTTTGATATATCTTCTTCAGTTGCATCTGGCATTAATTGTATCATATATCCGCCTGAAGCCTTTACACCATCTTTATTTATCAAAACTCCTAAAGCTATTACAGTTGGCTTTTGTTTTGATTTAGCAAAATATTCAGTAAAATCTTCTGCTATTTCTCCAGAAACAAGCGGTACCAGACCGTTATAGTTTGTATCTATTACATCATTTTTATTAATTATATTTAAAAATCCATTTTTCCCAACAGCTCCACCAACATCTAATTTTCCATTTGATTTTAATGGCAATTCTACATGTGGATCATCAACACATACTTTTACTTTAGATGTAGTACTATCTCTTCTAACAACTGATATCAAGCGACCCATAGGACCATTACCATTTATTTGAAAAGTAATATAATCATCTTTTTCTTTTATATCTGTAAATCCCATCATCCCAGTTATAGTAGCAAATCTTCCCATTGCTGCTGTTGTAGTTGGTGTTAAATCATGTAAATTTCTTATTTCTTCTACTAATTCTGTTGTATTCGCACATACTAAACTTACTCTTCCCTCATGTGCTAAGAACTTTGCAACTCTATTCATTTTATAAGATTCATTCCTTTCTCTTTTTGCTGTAAGCTTACATAGTTATAAAATAATATTTATTTTAAATTATATTATTATTTTTTTAATAACTTATTATCACATATGTTATTTACTAAATGCTTTTATTACATCTTTATAGCTACTCATAAGTAATTCATATTTCATTGCTTCTGTTAAATCTTCATTATACATGGCATTTGAAATTGGAATTGTATATGAAATATATTTAGGCATAAAAAACCTAGTTTTAACTATATAATCAATTAAACAATCATTTTCATTAATCTCTACTTCGTGTCTTTTTAAAAAGTTTTTTAACATATTTGTATACTCATCATGAAAATAATTGAAAACTTTTGTATATTCTTTTTTCTCTGATAGTTCTTTTATTTCTGCTTCTATTAGCACTTTTTTCACCTCATATATAGTATAATTTTTCAAATTTATTCTATAATAAATGTTTTAATTTTTCAAGTGTCTGATATATATTTTAAACAAATGTTGACCTAGCTTTTCTTTAATAAGAATTTCAAAGCACTTTCCTGTTAAAGAATAAAAGTGAAATTCATAAATGAACTTCACTTTTATATTTGATATATTTTATTGTACCATTCCAGTAACTAAAATACCTAAATTTTCTCTGTAAATTCCGGCAAATTGTGAAATAGCAACAGGATTTTCACCAAGTCCAACTTCAATAGTAAAACCAGGTTTATTGTAATAAAGAATAAACCAATCTTTATATCCAGCAAAGCTAGAATTTGTTGGAACTTCCTCAATAGTATAACCAGAAATATCAGCAAATTTCTTAGCAATTTCTTCACTATTTGGTGGTGTTTGATCTTGATATTTATAATAAATTACACGTCCTTGTGTATGGTATGTTATCATTAAACTAAAATTATGTCTAAGAGTAAAATTGTATAAAGCAACAGATTCTGGAGCAGTAAGAGGACCATAACCAACAAAATCACGTGGTGCAGGTTTATCAAATCCTTGAGCATATTTTATTTCTTTAGCTTCAGCCCATCCAGCAGGAAATTGAAGATTTAAGTCAATCCCCTCTATATTTGCTTTCCATCCACTAGTAAAAGGTATACTAGGAAAATTATTAGCTATTCTTCTTGCATTATTATATACCATAGAATTTTCATTTATTAATCCAGTTACTAAATCAACTCCATCTGGATTAACCATAGGTACAATATATAAAGACACATTGCTAAAAAGGTCTCTAGCATTATATCCAAAAATATTAAGGTTGTTTACATAACTCTTACACAAATTCTCCATAAATTTCATTAATAGTGGTGCTGTAATCCATTCATTGGCATGCGTTGCAGCACAATAAAAAACTTCTTTTTGCCCATTACCAAACTTCATACATTGAATTCTTCTACCAAGAACACTAGTACCAATAGATGATATTTCAAGAAATGGATAAATTGTTTGAAGAGCAGACACATTAAGACCTAAAATCTGAGAAGTATATCTAATATTAGTTTGAACGACACTTCCAAAAGGTATAATAATTTCTTCTCCAATAGATAAATTATTGTAATCTACATCTGGATTTGCATAAATAATTGCATCAACAGTCGTAGAATATTTTTGTGCTAATTTATGAAAAGTATCTCCTTCTTTAATAGTATAAGTAGTATTTCCATTAATATAAGGCATTAATGCATTCCAAGTATTTGTTCCAACAATACCATCAACAGAAAGACCAAATTGTCTTTGAAAATTTTGTACAGCAGTAAAAGTTTGAAAACCAAAAATTCCGTCAATAGCACCATTATAAAATCCAAGTTTTTGCAAAGTACTTTGTAGTAAATCTACTTCAGGACCACGAGAATTTAATCTTAAAGTATTCATATGTTCCTTCCTTTCTAAAAATATAGGTTAAAAAAATAACCAATTCTTGAATTATATTATTCTATAAAATTTTAAAAAGTTACAAAATTTGAAGAATAATACTTTAAAAATTGGTTAAAACTATGATAAAAAAGGAGTGGTAAATTATGATTTATATTAAACCAATATCAGATTTAAGAAATAAATATCCAGAAGTTGAAGATTTAGTGTTAAAAAAAGATGAAGAAGTTTATTTAACAAAAAATGGATATGGCTCAATGGTTATAATGAGTTTAGATAAATACTCAAAATTAATGGAGAAAATTGGAACAGAAAAAGCATTAGAAGTTACTTTAGGAAATATAGAAAATGCATTAATAGACGAAGAAACAAATATATTATAATAATTTAAAACTTTCAATTTAGAATAAAATTGACTTAAATATCTTAATATTTATTTTTACTTATAAAAAATGTGAAACAAAATTAGTAAATATTACTAAAAAAGTTTCACATTTTATATACTACTATTAAACAAAATATATTATTCTATACATTCTCTTTTAAATTAAATTTATTTATCATTTCTTTAGTTGCAAATCCATTATGTTCTTTTACTTTTTCTAAAAATACTATGCCATCTAAATGATCACACTCATGTTGCACATCCCTTGCTGTAAATCCTCTTAACTGTTTTGTAATTTTTTCTCCAAATTCATTATAATATGTTACTTCTATATTTGTATATCTTTCTACTTTTCCTCTTATATAAGGAACACTTAAACAACCTTCAAATTCAAATTCTGTTTCTTCTGATAGTTTTTTCCATATTGGGTTTATCATTACTGTAATTGGTACTTCTTCACAATCTTTATATGTACATTTTTGTTTATCTACTTGAATGATTATTATTCTTCTATTAATTCCTACTTGTGGTGCTGCAATTCCAAATCCCTCTGTAAAATTTAGAGTTTCTTTCAAATCACCAATGTCTTCTAGAATTTCTTGATTAATATTTTTTATATCTACTTCTTTACATTTAGTACAAAGTATAGGATCTCCAACTTCTCTTATTTTTAATATTTTACTCATATTAAATTTTCCTCCAACATTATATTTTATCCTAAAAAACAGCTCTTTTTATTATGCACCAATTATATCAACAACATTGACCTTTTTCAATTGAATTTTATGATTATCGTATTACAATTTTCTAGTAAAAAAAACTGCCAACAAATGTGACAGTTTTTTTCTTATCCTCTAACTGAGAATTTTTTTCTTATTTTTATTAATAATCTTTTAAACCAATTATGTTCTTTAATTGTAGCTAATTGATTTTGTCTTTTTTCTTCTAACTTTTCTTCGATTACTTTATTACTTAATATATTTTTAGGATATATTTTCTTTTTTTCTTCTTCAATTGCTGTAATTTTATTAATTTCATATACTTTAATCTTAGCCTTTTGTTCATCAGTAGCCCAATATCTCTTAAAAAATATTGCCAATATTAATTTTGCTTCAGCAGAAACATTTTGCTCAAGAAAATCTTTTTCCTTATTATATTTAAAGTCTGAATCTTTGTCTTTATTAGTTTCTAATGCACAAATTAATTCTCTTGGAATTTTAAAATAATCTTCTATTTTCATATAATTTAATATTTCCAATACTTGTGCATATGCAGTATTTTTCTTTTGTATAACAATCACCCCTTATTGATTATCTTTTTTTACTCTTACTTTTTCTGCTTCTTGTTGTTTACTTTGTTCTTGCTCTAGTTCTATAGCTCTTACATCTCTATCTAATATTGCTTCCATTGCTAAAACTGCTTCAACATCTTCTAATAAATTCATTGTCTCTTTTCCAATATTTTGCCCAGTTAAATTGCTTTCTTTATTAGATAAATAATTTTCACAAAATTCTTTTACAGAGACACTTTCCATAGTATAATTTCCATATTTAAAAGAATTTATTTCTTTTTCATGTTTTTTATAATAATCACTAACATCTGCTTGTATTTCTGATGTTAATTTTGATACATTTTCAGAATCTACATCTTTTCCTGAATAATTAATTGTTTCTGATGGAACTTTTCCCATCATATATTTTATAATATCATATCTTGAATAAGAAACATCATTTGTATCATTATTTTTTAATAAACAAACTTGCAGATCTTGTGGCAATATAGTTTGAGATGTGCATCCATTCATAAAGTTTTTTTCATTTTCAATATTTGTTCCATCAAAAATAAAATATACTCCATCTCCTCCTAAGTATTCTTCTAAAGAATTACTTGCTTGTATTGCCTTTATTCTATCTTCTGGTGATTTTCCTATATTTCCTGATTTTACTTGATCATACTGTTTTTGTAAATCAGTATATAATGCTACTGCTCCTGTCATTCCTTCTGAAAAACATACTTTTTCAGAAGCTTTACTATTATCTCCATTTTGTGGTGTAAGTCCTAAATTACTTATAGAACGTACTTTACTTAATGGAGCCATGTGATAATATTTTTTCATTTTCTTTTGTTCCTTTTTATTTTATATATAAAGATTTTATTATTTAATTCAAAAAAAGTAAATAGTTTTTTTAAATAAATGGATAAAAAACCAAAAAAGCCCTGGACCATATCCGTCCAGGCTTCTTGGTGACTGTTAGCCACAAATAAATATTATCCAGCAAATTTCACCAGAATATATCCATTCTCCAGCATTCCATCAACAACGCTTTTTGCAGTCTGAAATTCAAGTTCTGCATCTTCTGGATAGTGCACCAATATATCTTTGAACGGAATCATGTCCCTATGAGTTAAAGGACCATTTTTAGGATTGTCGTTTTGCATTTCTCCGTAGCTATATCCCTCTCTCGCTTTGCCTATTACCCACTTATTGTGAATTGATTCAGCAATTAAGGAGATTAACTTTTCCTTTTCCTGTTCTTCAGTTGGTATTCCAACTGCATATCCACATTGCATTGTCACTTCCAGTACTGCTTTTGCGCTATCAATCTTGGATTGTTTATAATAATCAGGTAAATCATTGAAATCTACCAACAAATTGGATGTTTTCTGTTCATCATCTTCTCTGTTACCATAAACATACCCATCTTCCCGCTTTTTCTTGCACCACATCTCATGATTCTTTTTTGCATAGCTTTTGGCAATAATTTGCATATAAGTCTCAAAATCAAACTTATCGCTAAATTCACCATTTAAAAGCGTTTGCAAATAGTCTCTTGACACAGCTTCTAATAATCTTGACATTTTGCTTTCCTCCATTGTTCTATTATTTGCTGAAGTTTTCTAAGCAAGTTTGCTTAAGTATTGCATGTGCAAATTTGCAAAAAACGTACATGTTTTAATTATATCATATTTCACTTTATTAGTAAAGTTATGTAAATTAAATTATTTCTTTTTCCATCCATTCAAAAATCTCTTCATTTCCATCTATAATATCATACATTGTAATTGCTGGGACTTCATATTTATGCACAGATTTTATTTCTTTTTCTACTTCTTTAAATAATGATTTTTTTGTTCCCATTGTTAAGAAGTATTCATATTCTCTTACTATTTCACCTTTCCAATAGTATGAGCTAAATCTTTTACTTTCTTGGACATAACTTACTAGTCTCTTAGCTAATAATCTTTCAGTAATTTCTTTCGCATTTTCTTCATCATTACATGATGTAGTAACTATCGCATATTTATTTTCCATTTTTTCCCTCTTTCTTTTACTTCAAAATCTAAAAATCAAAATCTAGCCAACCATATTTGGGAGAATTATAATTAGAAACTTTTTCTATTATATCTTTCGCTTTTGGCGATATTTCATTTATTCTCTTTCCTGATGCTAAAGGTACTATATACCTTCTTTTTATATCTAAGCTAACAGAATATTTATTTTCTGGTTTATTTTCTCCTTCTCCTATTTTATCTGATTTTCTAAATTTTTTAAAAGCTTCTGAAATTTCTTTATATTTACAATTTTCTATCATTTTTACTATTTCTTTTTCTGATTTAATATATAAATCTTCTTTATTTATAAGATTTTTATTGTTCATCTTTTTTATAATATCTGCAATAAATTGTGATTTTAATTTATCTTTATTACTTTGAAAAGAATACCAAAGTAAGCTTGCCCCTTCTACAAATTTTTCTGCTATTTCTATACTACCAAAGCCTAATTCTTCAATATTATCTTCATTTTTCATTATACATATATCTTTATATATTTCTCTAATTTCATCTAAATTCCAACCATCTATAAATGTTAAAATATCAGAAAAAGTATATTCTAATCTATCTGCTGCAAGCTTTGGAGTACTATTATCCGCTATTGGATATAAAGTGTAATCATCTACTTCTTCTAATTTTATATTATCTCTTTCTAACAACTTCATTATTTCTTTAGAATTTTTTATTATTTCACTAGTATTAACCTGTGTTGATTCTTGCACCAAGTAATCACCATTTAGATAATCAATACAATGTCTAAAAGCAGGACTTGCTATATCATGAAATAGTCCTGCTAGTGTTTGTTTTTTATCTTTTGTGAAATTCCAAATTATTAATGCTACTCCTACACTATGTGATAAACTTGAATAAAAAAATTTAACATTAAATAATTTTGTATAATCATTTCCAACTAATGCACTTATTTTATCTAATCTTTGCATTTCTGGAGTTTTAATATATTCTAATAAAAATTCTGGTATTTCTTCTGATAAAATATTAAAATACTCTTTTATTTGTGAATTTAATTTTTCTAAATATTCTTTCATTATTTTTCCTCATTATTTATTAATCCATATACCATTGAAATATCTGTTGGAACTATATATTTTGCTCCAATTTCTTCTGCAACATCTAGTGCAAATGCACTCATTGCTCTTGTTGCATACCACCAATTTGGATCCTCAACTCTACTTCTTATCTCATCTAATGATATTTCTTCATAATACCTTAAAGTATCTTTTTTTCTTGTTTCAATATCCATCATTATTGGTTCTAATTCATCTTCAAATAAAGTATTTTTTTCATAAGAAATTCCTGATTCTAATGCAAAAAACTTATGACCTCCTCCTGCTAAAATTAATATATCTGCTTTTTCTTTTGGTATGTTAAGCTTTTCTTTAACTTCTTCTCTTATTTTTTCTAATTTAGTAGTTGCTAAGTCCCCTCCTAAATCTGGATATTTATTCATTATATCTATAACTCCAAATGGGGTATTTACCATTTCTTTTATTCCATTATCGTATATTGCTATTTCTGTTGAGCCTCCACCACCAATAAATACCGCAACTTTTTGATTTACTTTACGTACTGCTCCATATACTGTTAATTCATTTTCTTTTTCTGGTGAAATAATATCAAAATTTATTTTAGTTTCTTTATAAAATAAATCTAAAAATTCTCTTCTTTGCTCATCAGTTAAATTTCTAAACACACTTGTTCCACATATGTATAAATTATCACATTTTTCTTTACATTCTTCTACTAAATCTATTAATTCCTTTACATCATTTGGATCTAATTTATTTTCTTTTTTAAAGTTTCTCTTAAACTCAATAGTTCTTGTTTCTATATGTTTTACTTCTCTTCCATCATATAAATCTACTTTTGTACAAGTTGATCCAACTTCTATTATAATTTTTTCCATAATTAACTATCATCCTTTCGTTATGAAAATATTTTAATCTACATTTATATTAAGTTCTTGCAATTATTTTATATTTTTCTATCTATTTATTATTACAAGTTCTTCTCTATTTTCTTAAATATTTAAATCTATATAAGCATATTTTGGTGTTTCATAATTTAAGTAATCTCCAATAATATTTTTTGCTTTTTCTGATACCTTGTCTATTCTTACTCCGTCTGCTACTAAGGGAATTATATATCTTCTTTTAGTTTTTGCACTAATACAAAATTTATCTGTTACTGGCTCATTGCTTTCATATATCATTGTTAATTCTCTAAACTTTTTGAATGACTCTGAGATATTATCTACTTTACAATTTTCTATTTTTTCTATCATTTCTTTTTCAGACAATGTGTATAAATCTTTTACTGTAACTAACCCTTTTTCACTCATCTTTTTCATTATAGTTGCATAAAATTTCAGTGTTAGCTTATCTTGATTTGATATCCAATTCATCCACATTTTTTTAGCACCACTAACAAATTCTTCTGCTATTTCTAATGTTTTAAATCCTAATTCTTCCATTCCGTCTTCATTTTTTAAAATTGTTATATCTTTATATATTCTTTTTATTTGTTCTAAATTCCATATATTACGTGAGCATATACTATGTGTTAATGTATATTCAAGCCTATCAGATGAAAGTCTTGGTGTATCATTATCTGCTATTGGATATTTATGATAATCTGAAACTTCTTCTACTAATATATTATCTCTTTTTAATAATTTCATTATCTCTTCTGATTCTATTATCATTTTTACTGTCAATTCTTCAGTTGATTCTTGTTTTTCGTAATCACCATTCATAAAATCTATACAGTGCTTAAATACTGGCGTTGATATATCATGAAATAATCCTGATAATGTTTGCTTTTTATCTTTTGTGAAATTCCAAATTATTAGTGCTACACCTATACTATGTCTAAGATTAGAATAAAAAAATTTTTTATTATATAACTTTGTATAATCTGTACCGCATCCACAACCTACTTTATCAATTCTTCTCATAGCATCAGTATCAATATAATCATATAAAAAATCTGGTATATCTTCTGATAAAATATTAAAATATTCTTTTGTTAACATATCTAAATTTTCAAAATATTCACTCATTTTTTTCTTCCTATTACAAATTTTTTAATAATAATTTTTATTTATTTTTTCTTCCTGCTACAATTTTTCAACAATAATTTTTACTTACTTTTCTTCCTGCTACAATTTTTTTGAATAATAATTCTTATTTATTTTTTCTATTGTAATTTTTATTTACTTTTTTATCCTATTATAAATATTTTTTTAAGTATTTCACAATATTAAATTTTTACTTATTCTATCTTAAATTTAATTAATTGTCTCTTTCCTTTCTTTTTTGCATATGATACGTAAACTTTGCAAGTATTGAGGTTGGCACTATTTTAGAGAAAAATTTAGTACATTTTATTTGAAATCCTGGAACTATATAAAACTTATCTTTTAGAAATTTATCTACTGTATATTTTGCTACATACTCACTAGAAAGAGAACTTATTTGAAATTTTACATTAGCTACATTATTAAAATTAGTTCTAACTGGCCCTGGACATAAAATACTAATTTTTACATTTGATTTCTCTTTTTTTAATTCTTCTCTTATTGCTTCTGAAAGCCTTACAACATAATTTTTTGATGCATAATATGTTGCCATTAGTGGACCCGGTAAAAATCCTGCTATTGATGCAACATTCAATATCTTTCCTCTATTTATTTCTTTCATATCTTTTAAATATAGTTTTGTAAGTACATGCATAGCTGTTATATTAGTATCTATTATGTTAAAATCTTTTTCCAATTCTGTTTTCGTAAAATTTCCAAAATCACCTAATCCTGCATTATTTACTAAAATATCTATATTCCTAATTTTTTCATGTAAATCTATACAATTATCTCTGTTTGATAAATCTATACTTAAATATTCTACTTTTACATTATATTCTTCTTTTAATTCCTGTTTTAAACTTTCAAGTTTTTCTACATTTCTTGCAACTAAAACTATATCATAGTTTTTTTTAGCAAATTCTCTTGCTAAATCTCTTCCAATTCCCGAAGATGCACCAGTAATTAAGACTTTCATATCATCTCTCCTTTAATTATAAAATTATTATATTTCATTTTATATTTTTGTCAAGGAAAAAAAATTGTATTCATTTTACTAGACAAAATTTATTAATATAATATTATTAATAAATTTATTATAAAATAGAACAAAAATGTACAATATTCAATATGCAAAAAATAAAAAGCAACGCAGTGGACAGCTCCACCACGTTGCAAAAATATTTCTATTTCAGTTTCTAAAACATAAAATTTGAAAATCCAGTATCTACCTCTTAGATTACCTCATGCCTTTTGCAATCGTCTTCAAAATATAGCTTACCGAAAACTCAATCATCTGCAGATTCTTTACCGCTATCCATTCAGAAAACTCCTGATTTATAATAAGCCTTATTGCATTCTGATTAAGCTTATAATGATGTGCATGCATTGTTACAAGAATCTTTTTAATTTTACCATGATGGTCTTCGATATCATGCTCAACAGCCTCTTTGAGCATTTCATACTCTGACAATCCTAAATTAGTAATCAGTTCGTCTACATCTTTTGATGTAGAAACCACCTTTTCAAAATCAATGCTGGGTACTGTCGGTTTCAGATTATTTTCCTGTTCTGCTCCTTCTTCAGGCTTTATAAAAGAATCTTCTACCTTCTTTTCGGATTCTTCATCAGGTGTTTGATCTTTTACTTCGCAATTTTCAGTAGGCACCTCTTTTATTGCCACACTGTCATCATAAAGTTGATTGCCAGCATTCATAACATCTTTGGCAGTTATTGTTTCTTCTGTCTCGCTTTTTGCTTCTGTCAGTATATCGGTGCTCTCATTATTTTTGGATTCTTTATGATATACATTTTCGCAAATTCTCTGCAATGTGTTATCATTTGTTACTTTTCCAACAATTGTTCCGCCTGCACCTTGTATGAAATTTTCATACTTTAAACCTGATATAATTTCTGCCAAAACTCTAACTTTAACTTTATAATTAGAATTCTGGTAGATAGCATCTTCGCCTTTAACCAGAAGTACCTCCTTATCGGGATTATAGTGCTCAGCACTTAAAACAATCTTTGCCCCTTCATACCACTCCCGATCAATGTCAGTTATTACAATATGAATTACTCTATTTCCATCTTTCACTCTGACAATTGACCCTTTGGCAACTTTCGTCCCAATAAGTCGTTTTTGCTCTTCCCGCCCAATAGTTACTTTTCTTTTTTCATCAGTCATATGCAAATTCTCCTTCTCTTTTTATTATTTGACTGTTTAAAAATTAGGCTTTTCACTCCTTTCAAAAAAGTGCACTGTTAACTTGTTTTCATTTTTTTGTTTTTATCACCTCTCATATAAATATTTTTTATAGTTTCACGCTAAAATTTTCTTTACGCAATACTATAAAATTTTACTAATTATGCAATGTTTTATAAAATTTGTAAATTAAAAAGCATAAAATTAGATATATTATCTAACATTATGCTTTAATAAAATATTCTCTATATGTTAATAGTTTTTAAAGTTCTGGTTCAGCTTCAATTTCTTTACTATTTTCTTTAACATAAGTTTTAGCCTTTTCACTTAAACTACTTAATTTACCACTAACTGCACTAGAAAAACTTAAAAATGAATTTGCTATTCCTAGACCAGCTCTTTTTTTATTATCTGAAATCTTAGTTTTTGCACTTTCTACAGCAGATTTAGTTAACTCTGATATTTCCTTTCCAGCAGATTTAGCACCTTTTTCTAATTTTCCTACTGACCAAACTGCACCTTTTCCAACTGCTTCTAAAGGAATTGATGCTATTGCTACTGCTGTCGCTGCACCTTTATATGTAGCTTTTCCGAATTTTAAAGCCTCTCTTTTAGTAGTTTCTTTTACAGCCTTAGCTCCATCAGTTGCATATGTGTATGCTGCTGTTTTTCCTAACTCTACTGCGTCTTTTACTGCTTTAACGCCATCTGTTGTATACGTATATGCTGCAACTTTTCCTGTCTCTATTGCATCCTTTACTGCTTCAACTCCATCAGTTGCATATGTATACGCTGCTGTTACTCCTGTATCTATCGCATCTTTTACATTATCCACAGTATCTCTTGCTACTTGAACTCCTGCTCTTGCATATGCTCCTGCCATTTCTTTAGTATGATCAACACCATCTCTAAATTTATCAGCACCTATAAATCCACTTTCTGCCATTCTTTCAGCAAACTTAGCTAACCTAGAATCCTTTTTTACTATATTTTTCTTAGTATCAAATCCTTTTGCTGCTACTTTTTCTGCTAAATCTTTTTTTCCAAAAAGTGCGACTCCTTTAGCTCCCAGTGAAGCTACTTTTATTTTTCCTTGTGCAAAAAAAGTTTTCATACCTAAAGAACTATTACTAATTCCTTTTACAGCTCCTGTAACACTTGAACTTCTATCTTCATGTGCAATTTGCCACTGTTTTGATTCTTGTTGTTTATCTGAAGCTTCTCTAGCTAAATTCATATAATTTAAATTAGTTTGTGCATCTACATTTCCCAAACCTTCTTTTACATTTTTTCCAAATTGTACAGCATTTTTTGCCAGATTTTCTACTCCATCTTCTACAATGTCTTTAGCAAGCTCTGCACCTTCTACTACTGTTTCTTTTACATATCTTGCTCCATCAGCTACTGTAAAGCCAAAGTCTGCAGCTCTTTCCATTACATTACCAAGTCTTGAATCTTTCATTATATAATCTCTACCTTTAGACACTACAGCCTCTTGCATTTTATCTGCCAATCCCTTTTGTCCAAATAATGCTAATCCTTTTCCAACTATTGAAGTTACTTTTAATGCTCCTTCAACTCTTTTAGCTCTTTTATCCAAAGATCTATTTTTTGTAGCTGTAACTTTACTTGTAATAGTTTCTGTTCTCTTCTGATTTTGGCTTTCCCAGTACTCGTTTTCTTTAGCTTTTAATCCTGCATGAGCTCCTAATTCTATTCCACTAGCTAAACTTTGAGCATCTATATCACCAAATTCTTTACTTATTCTTTCTGCTTGTTTTTCTAATCCTCTTCTAACTGCTTCTGCTGTAATTCCTGGTATTTGTGGAACTAAATTTGCAAAATTTTTCAAATCGTTTTTAATATGTTCTTTTGTTTCTTTAGTACAATTTTTAAAAGCTTCATTTAATTCTACAAAGCTTTCTATATCTTCTGGCTTTATATCTTGTTTTTCACCCATAATCGTTTCTCCCTAACCTTGTATTTCTGTTAAAATTTCATCTATGTTTTTCATTATATTTTTCTTTTGAGAATCTATTTTTTCTAACATGCTATCTAAAGCTTCAATTGAAGAATTATCTAAATTAACAATTCTTCCATCTATAAATATCTCTCCAATTTTTTCAGTATTCATAATTTTCTCCTATTCATTAGTAGCAAGATTAAATTCAGAATTAATTACATCTCTTAATTCCTCAATTTTTGCTACAAGATATATTGTTTGTTCATTAATAGAATCACTAATAGCAAGATTATTTTTCTCTACTTCTACTAATTCACTTTCCATTTTTTGAATAACATCTTTCTCAAATTTAGATTTTCCTGCAAATTTATTTAAGATTTTATTTATTAAATTTGTAATGAAGTTACCACCTTCTATTACTGCTACATCTGAATTTCTATATCTTGTAATCTCATCAAAATCTTTTTTAGTAGCTAAAATACAATCAGTTAGTTTTGCTTCACATTCTAATATTATTTCATCATACCCAGCATATTTATTTATCAAAGCTTCTAGTTTTGATGTGTAAGTATCTAATGGATCTTTTAAATTTTCTAATAACTCACTATACTTTTCAAACTCTTCTCTATTTACGGTTGAATTTACTACTTTCTGAAATTCTTGTTTTTTAGAAATATATTCAGCATATTTTGAACTTTCTAAAAAGCTTTTTCTATCTTCTGCAACCTTTTTAAAATTAGCAAATGCAATTTTTTGATTAGCTTGAAGTTCTTGAATTTCGACTTGTATATTAAAAAATTGCTCTTTTCTTGTATCATAATTTTTTTGAAATTCTGCTTTGTATTTATTTAATATTCTATCTTTTTCTTCTTTATGATCACTAATATTATTTCCATAGTACCTTATTTGGCTATCTATATTTTCTTCTATTGTACTAATTTTAGTTTCATAATATTCACTAATTTCTTTATTAAATTTAGCTATTTGTATTTCCAATTTTTGAACTTCTAACTCACTTAAATCTCTTATTTGAGTCATTAGTCTAGTTCCTACATTTTCCATTTTATATCCCCTCACATTCACACTACTTTGAATTTATCTCTGGTAAAAAATTATATTTTTCATTATATTTTATGATTCTTTTATATAGCACAGACTCTCTTTGCTTTAATTCTCTATATAAACTAAGTAATTGCTCATCTGAAAAATTACTATAATCAATTGTTTTACCCATTATTGTAATTTTTTTCTCTTCCATAATTTCTCCTTGTAAAAATAATATCTCTAATACTATTCTACCATTAATTTATTCAAATCTCATAAAAGTAACATAAAAGATATTTTAATTTAATATTTGTAAAATTTAATACATATAAATAATATTTTAAATCATTCAACATTTCTTAAGTTTAGAAAAATAAAAATTCTTAAAGTATTAAGTAATTTACTTAATATTTTAAGAATTTTATTCTAGTTTACATTTTCACCTTTTTTTATCCAAACGGATACACTACCATCATTGCAATAAAAGATTCCATTCCCTTCACTATCAACATATACTGGTTCAGATAAATTTCCTGTACAATCATAAAATACAGAATTTGCCAATTTTTTTCCAACATTCATTTGTATACATCCACCTCTTTCGTCAGACATAACAACTGCTAATCCTGAATTTGGATGTTCATAATCACCAAGTCTTGTAAATCCTATAACATTTCTATGATTAAAATAATCATATTGTTCTCCATATGCATAATATTTTCTTACTTTTAATAATATATCTAACATATTTTGCTTTGGAGCTACTTCTTTTTCTGGTATTCCATAATAATCTCCATAAAAAACACATGGAAAACCGTTCTTTCTAAGTAATATAAGTGAATATGCTAAAGGCTTAAACCAATCTAATATCCATGATTCTAAGGCTTGACCTTGCTGTGTATCATGGTTATCCACAAAAGTAACTGCTTTATCTGGATTTGATGCAACTATTGTTCCATCAAATATTTGGCTCATATTGAATTCTCCATTACTAATTGATGCTCTATAGAAATTATAATGTAATGGTACATCAAATAGGCTCATACATCCTTCTGTTTTATTTATGTATTCATTTATTACATCTATATTTGTACTCCAGTATTCTCCAACTGAAAATAATTTTTTACCTGTATATTCTCTTAAGTCTCCTAGCCATTCTGGATAGAATTCTCCTCTTATATGTTTTACTGCATCTAATCTAAATCCATCTACTGAGGTAGTGTCTAAATACCATCTTCCCCATTTTTTTAACTCTCTAATAACATCAAAATTATTTAAATCTATATCTGCTCCCATTAAATAATCATAGTTACCATTTTCTTTGTCTACACTCTCATCCCAGTGTTTACCATAAAACTTATATATGGCTGCAGTTCCTGTATTTTCATCCCAATCAATACCATGAAAATGCGTCCAATCCCATTTAAAATCTGAATACATATTTCCTCTTCCTGGAAATGTATATTTGGTCCAAACTCTGATTGGCTTTGCTTCCGTTAAACTTATATTTCTGTTTGAAGCATCATCTATAACAGCTAAAACATCTTCTGTTTCATCTGCTCCCATTTTATGGTTAAGCACTATATCTGCTAAAACCTTTATATTATTTTCACGCAACACTTTTATTGCATTTACATATTCATCTTTTGTTCCATACTTTGTAGGAATAGCACCTTTTTGGTCAAATTCTCCTAAATCATATACATCATATACTCCATAACCTACATCATCTTTTCCACCTGCCCCTTTATATGCTGGTGGTAGCCAAAGATGGGTTATACCAATATTCTCTAAATGTTTAGCATCTTTTGTAAGCTTATTCCAAAGTGTAGAATCACTAGGTAAATACCACTCAAAATATTGCATCATAGTATTGTTCATTCCAGGCAAATCTATCACTCCTAATCTTTATTTATTTCATTAGTTTTAATATTTCTTCTTTTTTATTCATTATTGTATCATATCCAGTTTGTACTAATCTATCTGCATCATCTATTTCTAAAAGACTTGCACCTCTTGCATCTATTTCAATAGCTAAATCCGCTTCTTTTTGTGCTTTTCTAACGTCTTTCAAAGAAAATATATCAACAGTTCTAAGTAAAATTGCAAGTATATCTTCTTTAGGCTCATAATCATCTATTCTAAAACTTAAAGCTAAAGTTTTATCAGCTCCCATGTCCTTTAAAATTTTTACTGGCAAATTGTCTTTTGTTCCGCCATCTATAAAATTATACTTTCCATATTGACATGGAGTATATACTCCTGGAAAAGACATACTAGCCCTTGTTGCTGTAGCTATTGGTGCATCATATATATAATCTATATCATCATCTTTTATATCTATTTTCTTTGATAAAAATATACATTCTTTTGTTGATATTGTATCTACTGTTGCTATTGCATAAGGAATCTTAATTTGGTTCATATTAGTTATATTTTTATCTTTTGACACTTCTTTTACTAAATTTTCAATATTCTCTCCCGGAACTAGTCCTTCAATTTTTGCTACTCCTGAAGTTATATATGAAAATCCAGCTTTAAATATTGGCCTTTTTTCTATTTTTGTAAGCATTTTATAACATTTCATTGTTTTTTCTTTTATTTCATCAGTTGTATATTCCATTGCATAAAAACTTGCAAATATACTTCCAGAACTTGTACCTGATAAATAATCAATTTTTATTCCTAAATCTTCTAATGCTTTTAGAGCTCCTATATGAGCTAATCCTTTTAATCCTCCACCTGCTAAGGCTACTCCTAAACTCATTTATTCTTCTGATTCTCCTTTTCCTTCTCTTACATATAAAGTTTGTGTTGGATATGCTAAATCAATATTCTCTTTCTCTACTAAAAATAGTAAACTACATAATATATCTTGTTGCGCTTTTAAGAATTTAACATATTCAGACTGTCTAACATATAGAAATATTTTTATATCTGTACTGCAACTTGATATTGCATTTACATTTACTTCTACTGTTTCTTTTATTACTTCTGGATTATTTTGTAAAACTAATTTAATCTCTTTAACAACTTTTCTTACTTTCTCAGATGGTGTTTCTAAACTTAAATTTAGAACACAATCAAATCTTCTGCTTGTTAATCTATTCCAGTTTATAACTGATGTTGATGTTATTGTTGAGTTTGGAATAGTAATAACTGTATTATTAGCAGCTTTTATACGTGTACTTCTAAATGTTATATCTATTACTGAACCTTGGAACTCCCCAACTTCTATCCAATCACCAATTACAAATGGTTTATCTGTTAAAATTGTTGCTCCACTTAGCATCCCTTTAACTAAGTCTTGTGCAGCTAAAGCTATCGCCGCACTTCCTATTCCTAAACCAGTAACTAAAGTTCCAATTCCTCCAAAATCTATATCCCATCCAAATATTTTCTTTACTACAAAAACAAATGATATTATCCAAAGAATTCCTCTTAATATCTTACAAGTAAATTTATTTATAGCTTTATTTTCTGATTTAAAAAACTTTTTATAAACTTTTGACTCTTCTGTTATTAATGTTGCTATTGCTTTAGTTATGTAATATACTACTATGGTTTGAAATACTGCATTTGATATAAGTATCAGTCTTTTACTACTTTGTAAAGAAATATTAATCATAAGAAAAATACCTAATAGTAAAAAGAAAAAATTTAATGGTTTATACATAATACTATCTTTAGGATTTTTCTTATTTTTAGTTAATTTATAATATATTTTTATTAAAATCTTAGCAAAAAGTGATTTAAAAATTATGAAGAAAACTAAAACACCTAAACCGATTTGTATATCAAAAATTTTAAGCAAATTTTCTAAATCAATTGATGTTAGCATTTCTCTCAATTCTTCCATTTTTTCCTCCGTTTATTATTTTTTAAATAATATGTTAAAATTGCTATATTTACGTGTGCAGCTTCAAATTTATTTTCTAAAGCATAATTTATACAATCTTTTATATTAATTTTTTCTATACTTAAAATTTCTTCTGTATCATCAAAATGTTGATTTCCTTTTTCGAAATCTTTTGCAACATATACATAAACTTTTTCATTAGTGTATCCGCAAGAAGCATAAAAATCAACTAGAAATTCAATATTATTTGTTTTTATTCCAGTTTCTTCTTCCAGTTCTCTTCGTGCTGCTTGCTCAGGATTTTCGCCTTTATCAATCATTCCTGCTGGAAGTTCTAATAATTCTTTTCCCACTACTTCTCTATATTGTTTAACAAATATAATCTCGTTATTATTATTTATTGGTAAAATAACAACTGCATCTCCTGGTTCTACACAGTCTCTAACATATCTTACTTTATCTTCTCGTTCATAGATTTTTTGAACAATATTAAATCTAGGTCCGTTATATTTTATTTCTTCACTAATTAATTTATTCAAAATTCTTCTCCTCATAATAATACAGATTAATTATATATTAAAAGAAAAAAAATGTATACCTTTTTTTGGAAAAATAAAAATACACTGTTTTTTCAATATATATTGTGCGTCTTTTGACAATTTTATTGTGCATTTTTTGAAAAGTAATTAAGAGGTTTTATTGCAATATGTCAATAAAACCTCTTAATTATTATTTTCTATTTTATTATTTACTTTCTACTCCTGTACTTTCAATCGCTTTTAGTAAATCTTTATCTTCTATAAATGATCTGTCTATTATTTCTAAATAATATTTTATTGCTTCTCTTTCTTCACTTGTAATTTCTGTTGCATTATATAACTCAATATTTTTTCTTAACAACTCTTTTGAACTTTCTGGTACTTTATACTGCCCTTCCTGTTCATTTATTTCTTTTGTTATATTATTAAATAAATTTTCTGCATATTCTGTTCCGTAATATTTTTTTATTATATCTTGAATTTGTTGTTTTTTATTTTCTAATTCTATATCTTCTGGTGATTTATTTCTTTTCTCTTTATTTATTGTACTTAAGTCTACCTCTTCTGCCATATCCATTGGTAGAATTCCTTTATTAATATCTTCAGATATTTTTTCTGCTGCCTTTTTCTCTTCAATTTGTTTTCTTTCCATTTCTTCTCTATCTACCGAATCGCTACTTGGAACTGCTAATACAAACTTTGTTCCATCTTCTAACTCGTTCATTTCTTTTGCCGAATGAACTATTGGTTTTCCTTCTTCATTATATTTTAATATTCTAATATTTCCTAAAACTATAATTGGAATAATTATTAATAAAATTATAATAATTCCTAATATTATTAATTTCTTTTTATTATTCATAACTTTCTCCTTTTAGTATATAAAATCATATACACTTTGTACTATTATCAATAATAGCATAAACTTTCACAAATTTCTATCTACATATAAGATTTAAAAAACTTCATTTGGTTTCACAAAATTTTAAAAAAATTTTAAATTTTTGAAACCATTTTATAAAAAATTTAATCTTATTATATAGAAAAAAATGGAAGGAAGATTTTACTATGATAAATGCACTATTAATCGAAAAAGATGTTGAAAATAGCATAGAATTAACAAATACTATACATATGAAAATCAAAAATTTAAGAATTTCAGCAATTTCTAATAAACTTACTAATATAAGACATATATTAAACAAACATGATATTGATATAATTTTAATGAATATAGACTCTTTTCCAAATACTAAAATAGTCAAAAAACATACATTTTTAAATAATAAATATAAAAATTCAGTTATTTTGATTTCAAACAATAAATCTATAAAAAATAATTCTATCTCAAAATCATATATTTATAATTATATTATAAATCCCGATAATATCAGTAATCTTATAGAACCAATTAATGAATTAGTTAAAATAAAAATGAATAATGCAGTATATGATATTAAAGATTCTAAAGAAAATATTATTAAGAAAAAAATAAAAAAAGAATTATCTAATTTAAGATATAAATTTTCACATAAAGGAACTCAATACATAATCGAAACAATATATTTTTTATATAAAACATCTGATTATTATAATAACAATTATGAAAGAGATATTTACCCTATAATAGCTCAAAAATTAGAAACTTCTGCACATAATATAAAATGTGATATAAGAAATGCAACAGAAAAAATGAAATCTACATGGGAAGAAAATGAGTTATTAAAATATTTAAACAATCCTTCTGATTCTAATTTAGGACCAAAAAGAATTATTGAATTTGTTTTAACAAAAATATAATATAATTATTTTCATTTCAAATAATTATAACAACTGGAAATTTTCTTCTTAAGTTAAGAAAAACGTGGGCCTGTAGTAGCGCCCACGAAAAAGTTTTTTAGATGCATTTTGTTGCAATTGTTAATAGCTCAAAATATCAATATTCAGTTGTAAATTACTAAGACGCCATAAGCTCGGCCATTATCTGTGATCAGTCAGTGTAGACCTCAAAACTCCAAATATACAATTTTCTCCAATGTCCATTTGATGTATAATCAGGATTTGTAACAGCATCAGCATAAACTTCTATTCTCTGTCCTGCAGATACGCCTTCAAATTGTGCCTGAATAGTACCATTCACAAGGTCTTCATAATCATACTCACCTCTGTGAATTGAAACCCCGTTTCGCCTGAAATCAACTTTTAACCGCACATCTCCATTTCCCTGATCATATGGATCCTTAATAAATCTAACTTTATAGATTATTCTATGAATCCGTCCATCATTCTGTGGGAGTTGTATTGATCCAATATGCTTATAGCTTGAACTATACAGTGTTACCGCACTTTTAATCACTTTTGCATCTCCATATGGAAGATCTACATATCCCGGATCAAACTCGGTTGGTCCCATTGACTGTGTCGCTGCTCTTGCTGCCATCTCTTCCTGCTCTACATTCTCTGCTTCATCTGCATCACAAATTTCTGCCGCATAAACTGGTGTATTTGCACATGCAATAATGCAAATTACCATTGCCAGCATTAAACTGCTAATTTTTGCAAAAAGTTTTCTTTTCATTATTTACCTACTTTCTTGTTGTTATGCAACTTTTTGCACCCTAAACTTTTATATCAAATCCAATGTTGTTACATTATGGATTATGATTCAATATGTATGAAAATTTCGTACTGATACATTATAAATCATTTTTTAATAAATGCAAGAAAAAGATAAAAAAGATAAACTTTTTTCTGCAAAATCTACCAAATTTTTATATTTTACAATTAAAATTAAATCCTATATAAAATTAAGAGTGTATCATAAGGAAACACTCTTAATTTTATATACTATTTATATTAATTATTTACTTTTTCCAATTCAATTTTTACTGGTTGATCTTTAAAATATATTACTAAAGTTATCTTATCAGTATAATCATCATATTTAGTTATATCACAAGTACAACGACAATCAAATTTTTTATCATCTTTATATGAATTACTATCAAATCCGCCAATCATTATTTTAAATTTTTCACCATTTGAATTTATAGCATATGAGCCTTCATTTTTATAATCCATCCAAGGATAAAAATAATTAACTATATCATCAAATAAGAATTCATTTCTTAAATACTCCTCAAATAAATTTGCATATTCTTCGCCACCATAAAATTCTACTACTTCTTCTCTAGTACTAAAAGCTTTCTCTTTCTCTAATTCTGCTGGAAATATTGGCATTTCAACATTTGATATTTCTATCCCTATTTCCAGTCTAGTATCAGTTAGTTTTGCTTCATAAAGATTAAAATCCTTATTATCACAACTAACTACTTTATACGTATCATAAGTACGATTATACATATTTTCTGGCACATCTAAACTAAATTGCCAATTTCCTTTTAGTGTAATATTTTTAAGATTTTTTTCTACTAAACGTTCTTCATCATTTATTAAGTCAATTTTTGTAAAATATATATTTAATTTTTTAGAATTTGGAAATTTATCAGTAAGATAATATATATTATTAACTTCTATAAAATTTTCGTTTTTATTATATTCTCTAGTCATATTTCGAATACCAAATAAATTATAATCTGGATAATCAAAATCCATATTATTGTTTTTGCAATATTCTTTAAAATTTTCGCAATCCCAACGATTAAAATATAAAACTTCGTTATTTTCATCTACTATAAATAAATCTGATAATACTATAGCATGTGAACCTTCATAATCTACATTTTCGTTTATCATTTCTCCTAAACTTACATAGTCACATATTTTATTTTCAAATTCAAAATAAAAATCTAAACTTAAATTTGAATCTGTCATAAGGAATTCATCAATTTTTACTTTAACATTTGTGCTATCTATAACTTCATTATTCTCAATAATTTGAACATTTTGGGACATATCGTCCATTTCTGGTTTTGCTATATATCCATTATCTATAGCTGTATCAAAGCCTCTTCCTAGTCCAAAATTTTCAAATTGTGCTTTTACAAAATTTTCTATTTCTTTTGCAAATACTACTCCTGTTATTAAAAATATAAAACAACAAGCAATAGCTAAATCAAATTTTAAATGGTGTATTTTTGTTTTTCGATTTACTTTTCTTTCAAGAACTTCAAAAGTTGAATATATTGTGCTATCAAAACTTTCATGAGGTTTCAAATCTCTTGATACAATATCTTTTATAAAATTATCAATATTATCAATATTATCCATCTATGCATCCCTCCTTTAAATCATCCATAATCTTTTTTCTAGCTCGATATAGCTTAGTTTTTACAGTATTATTATTAATCTTTAGTATTTTGGATATTTCTTCTACTTTATATCCTTCGTAATAGTACAAAACTACAATCATTCGCTCATCACTATTCAGTGGTTTTAATAAAGCATCAAATTCAATATTAGCATTACTATCAGAAACTTTTGATATAAATTTTTCACCTTCCATAAAATCATAAGAAACAATATTATCTTTTTGTTTTTTATTATAAATAACATTGCATTCATTAATTAATATAGTTATTATCCAAGATTTAAATTTTGATATATTTACTAATTTATGTATTGATTCATAAGCAGATATTATTGTTTCTTGTATTGCATCATCAATATCTTCTGTGTTAGAAAGTCTTGTTTTGGCTATTTTATATAAATCATTTTTATAGTAAATTATTATTTCTTGAAAAGCTTTATTATCGCCTTTTTTTGCTCTTTTTATTAGTTCATCCAGCATTTCTTTCTCCTTTTTATAAATTTCTTTCTATATATAAGATTAAAAAAATATCCATTTGGTTTCACTAATTTTAAAAATATTTTAAAAGGTGCTATTTTCTAGCACCTTTTTTAATTAAATAAAATTTAGTAATTTTTATTTTAATTCTTTTCTTGAATAATCAATTATTTTTTCTGCTGTATCTTTTAAAGTAGAAATTGAATTTTCAAAAATATCAACTCTTATTTCACTATTAGATTTCTTTTCTAATATTTTTCTTAAAAGCTCAAACACTACTACTATATAATGTCTAAATTCATAACTTTCGTCTAAGTCTTTAAACCCTATTGAATCTATAATTTCAAAAGATTTATCAAAAGCTTCTAAAATATCATTTATTAATTCTTCACTAATACCTAAATTATTAGTTTTATAATATTTGCTTATCTCTTTTTTGTACTCTACATATATTTCATCAAAATTTTCTATCTTTTTATTATTTTCCAAGTCTCTTTTTATGTTATGTAGATAAAAAGCCTTTATATATACATATGTTAATGATTTATCAACATTTTGATTATTATTAAACTTATCAATAATACTGTAAATAGTGTCTTCACTTAAGTTAAATATTTCATTTGTAAAGTTTCTAATATTACTCATTTTTGTCTCCTAAAATCTTTTTTCTAATTATACACTTTTTACATATTGATATCAACATACTTAGAGTATAATTGAATGGTATTTCATTTTTTTGAACTAAAAAACTCCAATTCAAAACTGAATTAGAGTTTTCATATCATTTATTCATTAGTAAGCTCAATCACATTACTAGCATAGTATTGTGCAATAAGTTCGTCTAGTTCAACACTTACTTTATATATTACAGAGTAATCTTCGCCATTTGAAATACATTTATTTAATTTATCCCTTAATTTACAAATTTTTTCATCTAACATAATACCACTCTCCTTTTCTTATTTTTTTATCTTTTGTATATATTAAAAATAACATATTGTTACAGCAAAGTCAACGAAACATCAGTATTTTCTAAGGTTTTCGTCATACATATTTCGACAACTTTTTATATATTTTTACTATTTTTTATCTTTTTATCTTTTTTATCTTATATTTCTACTTTTTAATCTCATATTTTTTTGAATATTTTACGTTTTTATATAAATATAATGATGATATTAAAAATATAATTATAGACAATATTTGCGATATTCTGAAATTAAACAACATTAAACTATCTATTCTTAAACCTTCCAATATTGTTCTTATTCCTGAATATAACAAACAATAAATTAATACAATTTGTCCTTTAAATTTTCTATTTTTTTGAAATTTTCTTAATATACAAAAAATAATAAAAGTTGATATTGATTCATATAAAAATACTGGGTGTACTTCTATGTATTCATTTGTTACAATTCCCATTCTTAAAAAGCTGTTTGTTTTGCTTCCAAAAGCTTCTATATTAAAAAAGTTTCCCCAACGTCCAATGCTTTGAGCTATAGCAACAAATGGTATTATATAGTCTAAAAAATTCAATATATCTACTTTTTTTATTTTGCAATTTAATGCTATTGCAATTCCACCTAAAATTAATCCGCCATAAATTGCAAGCCCACCATCTCTTAAATTAAATATTTCTAATATATTTTTAGAATAATGTTCTAAACTAAATAATACAAAATACAATCTTGCTCCAATTATTCCGAATATTAAACAAATTATTGTGTTATCTAAAACTGTATCAAAACTTATATCAAATTTTTCCTTACTAAATCTTGCAAGTAGCAGTGTTACTATAATTCCCATCACTATGCAAATCGCATAATAATATACATCAATTCCAAACATAGAAAATGCTATTTTTGAAATTTCTAATTTTAAATTAATTTCAGGAAATTCTATAATATTCATAAACACCAATTACCTTTTCATTAATAAATTATTATTCCTTTAACAAGAACTTTAAAAATTTATAGTATAACATAATGCAAAAACAAAAATCACTTAAATGTTTTTTGTTTGATATATACATATATTTTAAAGATTTCTATTTACTAATTGGTTTTATTACTGATATTACTTTTCTGTCTTCTACAAATATTTCTTTTAAAACTTTTTCTACATATTCTTTACTTACAACTTTAAATTCTTCAAAATAATCAAAAGAATCTATACCTTTAAAGTGGTCTGCAACTATGATACTTGATATTGTTGAAACTTCATTATAATCTTTAATAAACTCTCCATAGATTTTCTTTTTAGCTCTATTAAAATCTTCCTCATTTATTCCTGTTTGTTTCATCTTTTCAATTTTTTCGTCTATTACTTTAATTACATCTTCCACATAGTTAGTTTGAACTTGAATTAAAGTATGTGCATATGTTTTAGAAAATTCATAATTAATACCAGGTTCTGAAAGTATTTTTCCTGATTCATATAACTCTTCAAAAGTTTCTGAACTTTTACCAAATAATAAGTCTCCTAATATTTCTATTGAAATATCTTTTTTTATCTTATTCGATTTAATGTCATTATCCTTATATCCAATAAGTACACAAGGCATACTTATATCCATTTCTTTTTCTATATATTTTTCAACTATGTCTAGTTTTTCTTCATTATATACTCTTTTAGTCTCTTCTTCGACTGCTTTTAATGTCATTTTAGATTTTATTTTTTCTAAAGCTGATTCTGGCTCAAAGTCTCCTGCAAGAACAATTATCATATTATCAGGTCTATAAAATGAATTATATATTTTATATAATTTATCTTTATCAATTTCTGCTATAGTTTCTTTGGTTCCTGCTACATCAATATTTATTTCATTATCTTTATACATACATTTTAAAGCATTCATATATAATGACCATGTTGGCTCATCATCATACATCATAATTTCTTGTTCTATAATTCCACGCTCTTTTTCAACATTTTCATCAGTAAAATATGGATTTTGAACATAATTCATAAATTCTTCTAAAGCTTCATCAAAATTATCTGTACACTCAAATAAATATGCTGTATGGTCATTAGTCGTATATGCGTTTGCATCAACACCTATTGATGTAAGTACATCTAAACTATTTCTACCATTTTCTTGTTCAAATAATTTATGTTCTAAATAATGTGCAATTCCGTCTGGCACAACTGTTAATATATCTTCTCCTGGCGCATAAAATTTGTTATCTATAGAACCAAAATTTGTACTCCACACAATATATTTTTTTCTAGTTTTTTTAGGCAAAATTATTACTGTTAGTCCATTACTTAATTTTTCAACATATAATTTTTCTTTAATTTTACTATTTTCTATTATTTGCAATTTAATATCTCCTTTTTAAAATAAACATATTATTTCTTTTAATTTCTTTAAAAATAGAATTAAGATTTTGTACATAACTTAAACTGCTACAAAATCCAATGTTTGTCATAATTTTCTTCTACTAAAAGTTCTATACTAACTTTACTTAGAAGATAAAAAGTAAACTGTATTTATATTAATAGAATTTGCTAATTTTAATATATCTTCTTTTGATACTTTTTCTATTCTTTTAATATATTCTTCTAAACTAATATTAGTTTTTGATATTTCTTGTCCTATATAAAATACAACTTCTGTATCTTGTTCTTCTTCAACATTTTTTATTCCAGAAATTAAATATGTTTTAGCATTATCAATATCTTCTTTTGTAAATTCTCCTTTTTTGATATTTTCAAGTTGTACTTTTATAATATCTAATGCTTTTTCATAATTTTCAATTTGTATTCCACATCTAATAAATATATTTAATTTTTGTTTTACAAAAGTGCTTTTTGCAGAATATGCTAAACTTGCTTTTTCCCTTACATTTTGGAACATCATTGAATTTGCTCCATCACCTAAAATAGCATTATATACTAATGCAGTTGCTTGCAAATTATCCATACTTTCTACAATATCTAATCCTAATACTAATTTTCCTTGAGTAACATTCATATTTTCTTGAATTTCTTTAACATTTTCCACAATTTGTTTTCTTTCTGTAAATTCATTATTTAATGTATAATTTTCAATTCTGGGTTTTAATTTTCTTATATTTTTATTTTCTAATAAAAGCTTTTTAGTATCCTCTTCATTAATATTACCTGATATAAATATATCTATTTTGGAATTCTGAATTAACCATTCATAATATTCTGATATATCCTCTATTGTTATTTTATCCACATCTTCTGAATATCCATATTTATACAGCCCAAATCCACTATCTCCATACATTGTAGAAATACAGTTATCTAACGCATATGAATCTTTATCATCAATCTTACTTTCAATAACTTTTTTTAAATTATCTTTTTCAATCTCTAAAAAATCTTTATTTAAATTATTGCCATCTTTTACAGGATCAAATACTAAGTCTAAAATATTTTCTATATTCATTTTTAAAATATTTTCTCCATTTAGAGCATATTCATTACCTATAGATTCTATATAAAATTTTAAAACTATATTATCTCCCATTTTATCAACACCACAATTAAAAGAGGCTCCATACATATTTTCCAATTCTTTATTTATTAAATATTGATTTGGAAGTCTGTTTGTTCCTCTTCTAAGCATAAATGGTATTAATGCATTTTTTGTTACAGTATCTCTTTTTAAAGTTGTAGTTAATATAATACATGAAAGATCTGTTTTATATAAATCTGTTTTTATAAAATGTGCTTTTATACCTTGTTTTAATTCTAAACTGATTTTGCTCATTAAACTCTCCTTTTCTATTAGTATTGTTTTATTTGTTATATTTATTCACTTATATTATCATAAATTCTTTTTTTTAACAACAAAAAACTGCTATTACTGGCTAGTAATAACAGTTTTTATATGATAATTTTAGGATTTTCTATCTTACTCCTGACATTGGATAAGTAACATCTAAATATCTATCTTGATATATATTTTGCTTATCTTCAAAATCAAGTTTTGCAAATTCATATGGTGTTATTGCCCTTTTTGCTTTAAAGAATCTTGCAATTTTTTCTGAATCTAATTTTTCAAATTCATAACTTTTATATAATTTTTTCTTTTTAGAATTTGCTGGTAATCTATCAAAATATTCTTTATCTCTATTTATTGCTTTTTCTATTTCTTCTGCTGGATTTAATCCTTCTTTATCAGCATTTCTATATCTATATCCAAGCCAAAATGGGTATATTCTTCCCATTACTTCTGAATCTTCGCCTTGTGTTACTATATCTAAATAACTATTTCCAGAAAATTTATTGTATATGTCTTTATCAGTTAAGAATTTTATGAATGCATGAAATTCATCTTTTTCTTTTTTAGTCATTGATGGTTTATATGGTAACATTGGTTGATGTACTGCTTGGTGTGCAAGTGATGCTATTATCTTATTTGGATTACTTTCTCCAGATTTAGCAAAAAATAAGAATGTTTTATTTCCTGTTAATTGATAACTTCTATGTGTATCAAAATTAGGATACATTATATATGTACTAACTTTTCCTAAGTTTTCTGGTTCGTACGTTCCTAAAACTGATTTTATATGATTCATTACTGCTGTTTCATTTAGTCTCCAAATTCTTTCTATAGAATTCTTGTAACTCTTTGTTTCATTAACTATACTTTTTATTTCTGGTTCTTGATTTAATCTATATAAATCCTCTATAAAACTATCCATTTCTGGTAGTTCTTCGTCTGTTAAATCATACTCATATTTTAATCTACTTTTTAACATTTCTTTATGTGACTCTGTTCCTGCAAGTGATGAAAGTGGCACTATTTCTCCAAAGAAATTTGTTCCATCTGAATGAATTAATTTTCTATTTGAAAAAACTCCTTGGTGATTTTGTATAAATCTAGTTATTACAGGTGTTGTATCCATAACTCTACGATTTCTGTATAATTCTCTTTTTTCTGGATTGTTTCTTGACAATAGTCTAGCTCTATACTCTCCACTTATTAAATTGCATACTACTGCGCCATCATTAACTGCAAAACTCATATTTGGTTTCGTCATATATTTCCTCCTATATATGTAATCACATTTATAGTTTTTAAAAAGCAATTAATTGCTTATTTTTTCATACGTAGTATGTTGAAAATTTATTGTTTATTAAATTTTGCACACTCAACAAATATATTTTATCACAAATTGTGAAGAAAATAAATACTTTTTTGTAAATTTTATGTAAATTATTTAAAATTTTACATATTTACAAAAATTATTTACTTTAAGAAAATAAAATCTTAAAATAATTTAAGTTATATTTTTACATTATATTTACGTAAACTAAACTTGCCATATATGAAAAATAAGAAATTACATATGCCATTCCACTCCATCTTGAAATCTTGTTTTTTTCACCTAGAAATGGAATTATTCCAAGTGCTATCATTCCTATCATAAAAATAACTATATCTTTATTATAAGAAGTTGAATATGCTATTGGATTTATTAAAGCTGTTGCTCCTACAATAAGCACAATATTAAAGATATTAGAACCAATTACATTTCCTATTGCCATATCTATTTCTCCTTTAAAAGTTGCATTTATTGATGTTATTAATTCTGGTAGACTTGTGCTAAAAGCAACTATCGTTAAACTAATTACTTTTTCACTAACTCCAAGTTTAGCAGCTATAGCTGATGCATTATCAACTACAAAATCTCCACCAAATTTTAATGCTATAATTCCAATTATTATATTGAATATTGCTTTAAAACTAGAATTCTTTTTAGAAACTTCTGATTCTTCAGTTATATCTATGCCTTCTCTTTTTGCCATAAAAATATTATATAAAATAAATAAAACACAAAAAACAACTAATATAAATCCTTCTTGTTTTGTAATTATATTATCAGTACCATTATTTCCAAAAATGTATAATAATGCTGTTAAAAATATTACTAATGGAATTTCTAATCTAACAGTTTGTTCTTTAAATCTTAAAGGTCTTACTGCTGCACATGCACCTAAGATAAAAAATAAATTTGATATATTACTACCTACTATGTTTCCAATAGCCATATCAGAATGACCATCTAAAGCTGATGTTAAACTTACCATTAATTCTGGCATTGAAGTTCCTACAGATACTATTGTTAAGCCTATTATTATTTCTGGAATATGAAATTTTTTAGCTATACTACTTGAACCATCAACTAAAAAATCTGCTCCTTTTATCAAAAGTGCAAATCCAATTATTATAAATAAAAAATTTAAGATCATAATAATTTTTGTATGATATTAAAATATCATACCTCCTCCTTTAACAGCATTTTCTATAATTATTTTTCTTGTACACAATTTATATATGCTACTAAAATCTAAATATTCTAAATTTATTATTTCCAATCTTTTTTATATTATAAAAATTTCTGTAAAGTTTCATAAAATACTACTATAAGTAATAATTTAATAAATAAATTAATTAATACTAAGAATTTTTATATTAAATAAAATTACATAGTTTTTTTGAAAGCCCTATATAACTTTCTGGTGTCAAATTTAACAACATATTTTTTTCCTCTTCATGTATATCTAATTCTTTCACAAATTCTCTTAAACTTTCTAATGTAATATTTTTTCCTCTAGTAAATTCTTTTAAAAGTTCATATGCATTATCAAAACCATTTTTTCTCAAAATAGTTTGTATTGCTTCTGCTAAAACTTCTGGTGAATTTTCTAAATCTTTTTTTATCATCTCTTCATTTATCTCCATCTTCAAAAATCCTTTTATAGTTTGATTAATTGATATTATTGTATGTGCAAAAGCTACTCCTATATTTCTAAGCATTGACGAATCACTTAAATCTCTTTGCATTCTGGATATTTGAAGATTATTACTTAAACAGTCTAATATTGAATTTCCTATACGAATATTAGCCATAGAATTTTCATAATTTATTGGATTTACCTTGTGTGGCATTACAGAAGAACCTACTTCATCTTTAATAACTTTTTGTTTAAAATATCCCATACTTATATAAAGCCACATATCATTATTAAAATCCATTGTTATATTATTAAATAATTTTATATAACTAAATAGTACACTTATCATATCATGTGATTCTATTTGTGTTGTTAATGGATTAAATTCTAATCCCTCGCTTTCAACAAATTCTTTTGCTGTATTTATCCAATCTATTTCTGGATATGCTGTATAATGTGCATTAAAATTTCCTACAGCTCCACTAAATTTTCCTTTTAATTTTATACCTTTAATTAATTCTAAAATACTATTCCATCTATATACAAATACTGCAAGTTCTTTTCCGAACAGTAGTTGGAGTAGCATGTTGTCCATGAGTATGTCCTAACATTGGTAAGTTAGATAACTTAATAGCTTCCATTTTTACAGTATATATTAATCGCCACATATCATTATTTAATGTATTATTCATAAAATCTTTTATCATTTTTCCATAAGCAATATTATTTATATCTTCTGATGTACAACCAAAATGAACAAAATTAGTGTATTTCTCTAAGTTATTTTCTTTTAGTTTTTCTCTAACATAATATTCTATTGCTTTTACATCATGATTTGTTTTTTCTTCTATTTCTTTTATTCTTCTAACATCATTTATATGAAAATCATCTATAATTTTTTTAAAGCTAACCTCTTCTTTATTTATTTTCTTAATCAAAAAGCTCAACCAATCAAATTCAATTATAACTCTGTATTTTATAAAAGCATATTCACTAAAATATTCATTTATCTTTTCTGTAATACCGTGATATCTTCCATCAATTGGAGAAATCGCAAGTAATAAATCAACTTCTTTCATTTTCTATCTTCCTTTCTTTTATCTAACAACAATCATGTCTTCTCTACCTGCACCATTTCCTATAAATTTGATAGGAACTCCTACTATTTGTTCAATTCTATTCAAATATTTTTTAGCTTTCTCTGGTAATTCTTCTCTTGTTCTTACATTACTTATATCTCCAAAATCTCCATCAAATTCTTCATATACTGGTTGACATTCAGCTATATATTTAGGATTTGTAGAATAATTCATATTAATCTCTCCATTATGATTATATGCAACACATAATTTAATCTTATCTAGTTTACCTATTGTATCAACATGATTTATTGCAAGTCCTGTTATGCCATTTAACATTACTGAATATTTTAAAGCTACTAAATCTAGCCATCCACATCTTCTTGGTCTTTTAGTAGTAGTTCCATACTCATGTCCAAGCTCTCTTATTAAATCTCCTACCTCATTTTTTTGTTCTGTTATATACGGACCTTCACCTACTCTTGAAGAATATGCCTTTAATACACCATAAACCTCTCCAATATACCTTGCTCCAATTCCAGTACCTGTGCAAACTCCTCCAATAGTAGGATTGGAAGAAGTAACATATGGATAACTTCCAAAATCAATATCTAGTAGAGTTGCTTGTGCACCTTCACAAAGTATCTTTTCTTTATTTTCAATTGCTTTATGCATTAAACTTACTGTATCTGTTATAAAAGGTTTTAAATATTCTGCATATTTTTTATACTCTTTTATTAATTTTTCTGAATCAATTTCATCATATCCATAAGCTTTAAAAATAGTATTTTTTCTTTTAACATTTTCTTTTACCATTTCTTCAAATCTTTCTGAAATCAAGTCTTCTGCTCTTATTCCACTTCTTTCAAACTTATCACAATATGCTGGACCTATACCTCTTTTTGTTGTTCCTATTTTGTTTTCTCTTAAGTTTTCTTGTAGTTCATCCATTTTTATATGATATGGAAAAATTATTTGTGCTTTATCACTAATATAAAAATTACTAATATCAATTCCATTTGATTTTAAATTTTCTAATTCTTCAATTAATACTTTAGGATCTATAACAACACCATTTCCTATAATTGCTTTTGTTCCTTTGTTTAATATTCCAGAAGGTATTAAATGAAAAGCAAACTTTTTTCCATCAACACTTATTGTATGTCCTGCATTATTTCCACCTGAACATCTTATTGCAATTTTTGCATCTTTTGAAAGAAAATCGATAATCTTTCCCTTTCCCTCATCTCCAAAAAAAGTACCTAAAACAACATCTACCATAATTTTTTCTCCTTTACTTTTATTTATATTTTGAAAATGTTAGTAAATCCTCTTTTCACTAAAAAGCAAAAAATAAGAAGGTAGTATAATTCTACCTTCTTTTTATATTTGGATGCTTTTTATCTATACTAAATGAATAAGTTATTTCTAACCTACTTTTCCACTTAGATTTTTTATTATGCTTATACTTGCATAAAATCATACTTATTCATCTCCGTATTCAAAATACATTTCTATTATACAGATATTATTTTAAAATTTCAATAGGTAAATTTATCATTTGCAATTTTTATTTATAGATTATATAATCAATTTAAATAAGAATAAAAATAGAAGATATTTAATATGTAAAGCACAAAACTTTGCAATTAAATAAGGATACTTAAAATCTAATAATTAACATTATAATAAAAAGGAGAATTTATATGAATTATTCTATTATAATTAGACCTTTAATAGGCGCAGGTATTGGATATGTTACAAACTGGATTGCAGTAAAAATGATGTTTAGACCTTTAAATCCTGTAAAAATAGGAAATTTCACTTTACCATTTACTCCTGGAATTATTCCAAAAAATAAAGAAAGACTTGCGGAAGCTATTGGAGATTCTATTAGTAATAACTTATTAACAGAAGAAACTTTAAAAAATACTTTATTATCAGATTCTATAAAATCACAAATAGAAGAAAATCTTACAAATTTTTTAAACTCTTCTAGTGAAAATAGCACTCCTATTTGTAAAATTATTTCTTCATATATAAATGAAAATAATTATAATCAAACCATAGAAATTATAGAAAATAACCTAACTTCTAGTATTTTTGAAACTATAAAAAATTCTAATTTAGGAAATGTAGTAGCAGATCAAATTATAATTGCTGCAAAAGAAAGATTAAAAGGCTCTGTACTTGGGCTTTTAGGTGGAAAAGCTATAATATCATCAATTTCTGAAACTGCTAGTATTAAAATAAATGAATATATTAATTTAAATGGTAAAGATTTAATAAATAAAATGATAATATCAGAAGTTAATAAAATAACTAAATCTAGCATTGCTGATATTACTAATCAAATTAATAATTCTAATATCAATCTTACAAATATTCTACTAAATATTTATGAAAAATTTATTATAGAGAAATTACCAAGCATAATAAAATTTATAGATATTTCTAGTATAGTTAAAGAAAAAATTAATTCAATGGATATTTTAGAACTAGAAAAACTTATATTATTCATCATGAAAAAAGAGCTAAATGCTTTAGTAAACTTAGGAGCATTAATTGGATTTATATTAGGTATGATTAATTTACTATTTTAATATTGACAAATTTACTAAACAGGTCTATACTTCTACTTTGGAGGTAAAAATTATGAACAATAAAAAAGAAATTCATAGTCATTCAATGTATGATCAACCATCTTATACAAATATAAAAAATAATATTTCTACTAAGCAAGCTTTATTATTAAATTATCATGATATGTTATCAGTGGCAAGATTAGCAGATAATCTTTTAATGGTAAAACCACCTGTTTTATATGGTATATCTGGAAAATCTCGTGCTGAACATGAGAGAATATTTGAAGAAAACCATAAATTTTTTGATATCAATTTTAGAAAAAATATAAAAGCAAGTCGTAAATTAGATTTTCTTGTTTATCTCAGAAAAGAACTTTTTTCTAATATTAGTGAAGTTTATCCAGAATTTGGACAAAATATGGAATCAAAAATTTCTGGAGAAGATTATGAATTATATCATACATATAAAATGCATTTAAAAAGTTTATTTACACATGACATAGACTATAAACCACTAGAGCTTTCTTCTGAAACTTTAAAACACTCTCAAGATAGATTATCTGAAGTTATAGACTCAAGTAGCTTTTCAAAAGCTTGTGAAATTGAAGATAAATTTATGCTATCAGAACTTGATACTTTTTTTGCCAAACTATCTTATGCAACTACAGAACAACGTTCTAAACTTTCAAAACTTACTATTAATAGAGAAGATGGTCAGAAAATTAGTACAATAGATTTAGCTAAAAAAGTAAGAGAAGAACAAATTTCTAGATTAAAAAAATATGCGGAAATATCTGAGCTTTATGCTAAATTAAATAAAAAGGTAGATGAAAATCGTTATATAGGAATAAAGACATCTACTACAGATGATATATCTAAATAGCAATATTAACTTGTTATAAAACACAAAATATTTTTATACCAGTAATTTGTACTCTTGGTATAACCTAGTTTTTTTCTTAAATTAGTAAAAAGTGGATGTCCTCATACTGAACTGGGACAGCCACTTTTCTCTTTTCTGTTAAAAATAAAATTCGTACAATGCACTTCCGTTAAGCGGTCTGAAGTTGCAGGAATGCCAGAAATTATCTGTTGCCATGGTTGCAGAATTAAGCTGGATTTTTCTGAAGCCTTCGCTTTGAGCAACTTTCTCTATTTGCTCCACAAACTTTTTGCCCAGTCCTTTCCTTCTTTTCTCTGGTTTTACATAGATTTCTGCAATCTTACAGACTCCATCTGTATAACCAAGCGCAACCGCATATCCAATCACATCATCCCCCATTGTTGCAATAAAAATCTCTTCATTCTGTACACAAATTTTGAATTGCTCGTAATCCTTGATTACTGGTTTACGAGGAAATTCAATTTCATCTTCATGCACATAAGTAAAATTTTCATGCATCTCCATAAAGGTTTCATAATCAGAAATATCATCTGTTACATACCGAACCTTAACCTCTATCATAATGCTACCTCCTAAAATACGTGATAACATTATTATAACATATTTCTCTAAGCTTTTAAAGCTTTTCTAATGTTTTCCATATTCTCAGTTAATATTTTACAACTATTATCTAACTTATCTTGATTTTCTTTATCAAGTTTAAGTTCTAATAGTTCTCTTGCTCCATTACTATTAATTACTGCTGGAACACCTACATAAATATCTTTATGACCATATTCTCCATTTAGATATGCAGATACAGTTAATATCTCATTTGTATCATTCATTATATTTCTTACAATTCTAGCTAATCCTAAACCAATTCCATAATAAGTAGCTTTTTTTCTATTAATTATTTCATACGCTGAATCTCTAACATCAACATATATTTTATCAAGATCTGCTAAGTCTTTACCTGCATCTCTTAAAATATCTGTTATTTTTTTACAACCTACATATGCATGCTCCCAAGGAACAAAAGAAGAATCTCCATGTTCTCCCATTATATAAGCATGAACATTTTTATCAGAAATATTTAAATATTTTCCTACCATATATCTTAATCTTGATGTATCTAATGCTGTTCCAGATCCTATTACTCTTCCTGTTGGAAATTTTGAAACTTCTTGAACAACTTTTGTCATTAAATCCACTGGATTTGACGCAATTAAGAATATTCCCTTAAATCCACTATTTACAACTTGAATTGTAATATCTTTCATTATTTTTGCATTAGCTTCTGATAATTCTAATCTTGTTTGTCCTGGTTTTTGATTTAATCCAGCTGTTACAACTACTATATCAGCATCTTCACATTCATCATAATCACCTGCTTTTATTTTCATATGACTTGATGAACAAGGTAAACCATGTGCTAAATCCATAGCTTCACCTATTGCTTTTTCTTTCATAACATCAATTAAAACTAATTCATTAACACCACTTGAACTTCCTTGACTTACTATAGCATAAGCCATACTCATACCAACAAATCCTGTTCCAACTAATACTATTTTTCTTTTTCCTATCATAATACTATATCCCCTTTACTTTGTATTATTTTTCTCTAATTGATAATTATACTACCATTTTACTAGATTTGCAAGGTATTTGGCATTTTTTATAAATAATCTACTCTTTTTCTTCCTCAAGCATATTCCATAACATTCCATTTTTTAAGCTTTCACTATTTCCACCTAATATATCAATTAATTTATATGCAAATAGTAATGTTGTTGCAGGTCCACGACTTGTAATTAAATTTCCATCAACAACTACTAATTCTTCAACATAATTTGAATCTTCTAAAATTTTTTCAAACTCTTCTCCTGGATATGATGTAATATATCTATCTTTTGTGATTCCTGCTACTGATAAAACTACAGCTGGAGATGCACAAATAGCTGCTATATATTTATCATCCATATTATTGAATTCCTTAATTACATCTATTAATATACTACATTTTGCAAGATTTTCTGCACCTGGCATACCTCCTGGACAAACTATCATGTCATAAGCTTTTAAATCATTTCCAATTATTTTGTCTGATTTTATTATTATATTGTGTGATCCTTTTACATATTCTTCTTTAACACTTACTAAATCACATTCTATTTTTGCTCTTCTTAAAACATCTGCTATTGTTAATGCTTCTATTTCTTCAAATCCTTCTCCTAACATAATTGCTACTCTTTTCATCATATCCTCCTTAAAATTTTTATTTAAATTTCTTACTTGATTATATTCTAGATATTAATAAAAAATCAATACTATTATAAGATAAATAAGCTAGATTATAATATGAATATTATAATCTAGCTTATTAGGTAATTAGATTTGAAGTATAATTATCAGCTTGTATTAAATACTTTATTTTCTTAATATTTTAATTCTTAATGTTTTAATTACTTATTTTCTTTTGTATTTTTTCTTTTTTTGATTTGAATTACTATAATGTTTACTAATA